>JBBWVS010000001.1:0-10159 GCA_050256335.1 Gammaproteobacteria bacterium
GTGTTAAGTATATATTTTATCACTTTGTTTTTTAAGATATTTTTTCCTCCTTATTAGTAATAACTATGATGTTGAGTGAAATACTTTGCCCAAGCAATTGGGCATTGTACGATTTGTGTTTGATTTACTGCCGATTCTTAAACTAACCAACACGATAATGGTCATTAAATATGGCAACATTGATAGATATTGGGCAGGAATATAAACGCCAAATGCTTGGGCGTGTAATTGCAATATGCTAATACCGCCAAAGATAAGTGCACCAACAATAACTTTAAATGGCTGCCATGAGGCAAAAACAACCAACGCAATAGCAATCCACCCCCTGCCAGCACTCATTCCCTCAACCCACATTGGCACCTGAACAAGCGAAAGGTAAGCTCCCCCAATGCCAGCCATGGCGCCGCCAAACAGTATTGCTAATACGCGGTAGCGAATGACTTGATGGCCAATTGCGTGTGCAGCATCATGATTGTCGCCAATCGCACGCAATATTAAGCCTTTTTTCGTTTTGAATAAGAACCACCATACTAAAAATACGGCTAATATTGAAAGATAAAACAATGGGTCATAACCAAATATTAAAGACCCGATGACGGGCAAATCAGATAGCCATGGAATGTGAATTGCATTTATTTTTGTAATGGTGACATCACTGTAACCTTTGCCTATAAAGGCAGAAATTCCAAGTCCAAAAAGGGTTAAAGCAAGGCCGGTTGCTACATGATTTGTTAATAGAAATTGTGTCAACAAGGCAAAAATACCGGCTATGACCATACCTGAAATCATGGCGGCTAGAACTGACAGCAAGGCATTTCCTGTGTGGTATTGGACAACAAGCCCCATAATTGCGCCTACAATCATCATTCCTTCTACGCCAAGATTAAGCACTCCTGACCGCTCAACCACCAGCTCACCAATGGCAGCAAAAATAAGGGGTACTGATGCAACACTGATCCCTAATATAATTTGTATCGCTAATTCGTCCATTTTTATTTATTCCGGTTAAGTGAAAAGGAAACTTTGTACTCAATTAAAATATTACAAGCTAAAAAATAAAATAACAACATGCCCTGAAAAATACTGGTGATTGCGCTGGGCAGTTGAAGCGTGATTTGGGCGTTTTCTCCCCCCATATAAGTCAACGCTATCAATAAGGCTGAGAAGATAATTCCAATTGGGTGTAGGCGGGCTAAAAAAGCTACAATAATCGCAGTAAAGCCATACCCGGAAGGGATGTGTGGCACCAATTGACCAATAGGTCCAGAAGCTTCAAACAGTCCGGCTAAACCGGCAACACCACCGGAAATTAGCAAGGTGTACCAAATTGTTTTATTTTCACTAAATCCGGCAAATTTTGCTGCGCGAGGAGCGCTGCCACTAATTTTTATTTGCAAACCAAACATATGCTTATTGGTCATAAACCAAGCAATCCCAGCAAAAAGTAAGGCAACGATTAAACCTATGTGCAGTCTAGTTCCTTGCCAAATATTAGGCAGAGTCGCACTGTCATGAAAGATACGACTTTCAGGGAAATTAAAGCCATCGGGGTTGCGCAAAGGGCCAAACACCATTGCACTGAGAAACAAAATAGCAACATAGGTCAGCATTAAGGTCACCAGTATTTCATTGACCTGATACTTGGTTCGTAAAAATGCCGCAATTCCAGCGTAGAACATTCCTCCTAATATTGCCGCTAATGCCATTAATGGCATTATCCAGGCGCCCTGCACATCATAGAAATACAAGCCCACAGCGCCACCTGAGATTGCGCCTATTATATATTGCCCCTCAGCACCAATATTCCATACACCCGCTCTAAAGCCAATTGATAGACCCAGTGCAATCATCATTAAAGGTGCCGCTTTAACCAGTAACTCTGAGATATTGTATTTTCCAGTTAAAGGCTCAACAAAGAGCACATAAAAGGCATTCCAAACATCCAGGCCCGCCCAAAGAAAAATAATCATCGCTGAGATTGCAGTTAGCGTAATAGCAAGTGCCGGAGCAAAAATAACCATTTTTCTTGAGTTTTCAGAACGTGCTTGTAGCTTAATCATTGCGTTCTCCTCCTAACATTAGCTGCGATATTTCCTTTAAACTATTGTTCTTCATATTGACAGGAGGCGATAAACTCCCCTCATTTAATACGTGCACTTGTTCGCACAATGTAAGGATTTCATCCAAATCTTGAGAAATAACCAATATGGCGGAACCTTGGTCTGCCAATGTAATTAAAGCCTGATGAATGTGATTTGCAGAACCGGCATCAACTCCCCACGTTGGTTGAGCAATAATTAATAGCTCCGGCTGTTGAATTAATTCCCTTCCGACCATGAACTTTTGCAGGTTGCCACCAGATAAAGATTTCGCAAGTGATTTGCTGGATTGTGTTTGCACGTCAAAGCTATTGATGACTTGCTCTGTTAGGGTGTGAACTGTTTGCCAGTTAATAACACCGTTGTTTGTCATACCACTTACGCTTGGTCGACTAAGTAGCATATTTTCATTTAACCCTAGCTCAGGTACTGCACCGTGACCTAGGCGCTCATCTGGTACAAAAAACATTGATAACTGTCTTCTTTCGTGTGCGTTAAGCTGCCCAACGTCTTGCTCTTTAAAGGTTAAAACACCAGTGGCCGAGTGACTTTCACCAATGAGTATTTCCATAAGTTCATCCTGGCCATTGCCGGCTACACCCGCAATTCCGACAATACTTCCTTGCTTAATCGAAAGGCAAATATTTTTTAGCTCAATTCCAAACATATCTTGTCGAGCTCGACTTAAGTTGTTGATACGAAATATTTCATTACCAAGAGAAACGTTACTCCGAGCCAATTGAGTGAGCTTCTTTCCAATCATCATTTCAGCTAACTCGCCTTTAGAGTGCTCTTGAGGATTACAACTTTGCACTAATTTACCGCCACGCAAAATGGTGGCATGGTCGCAAATTTGGCAAACTTCTTCTAATTTATGGGAAATATATAATATGGCGCAACCATCTTTAGCCAGTTTTTGTAGCGTAACAAATAAATCCGACACTTCCTGAGGTGTTAAGACTGAAGTTGGCTCGTCCATAATTAATAGCTTTGGGTTCTGCATCAAACAGCGAATAATTTCCACGCGCTGCCTTGCACCCACCGACAAATCCCCCACAGTTTGGTGAGGGTTAATGTCCAAGCCATACTGCTTTGAATGTTTGATAATGACTTGCACCAGTTCATCGTCTAAATTCGTATTATCAAGGCCCAAAGCAATATTCTCAGCAACAGTTAATGACTCAAACAGGGAGAAGTGTTGAAACACCATTGCTACACCACGCTCTCTCGCTTCAAACGGGTTATTTGGCTTGTAGTCATCTCCATACCATATCATCGAGCCACTGTTTGGTTGCAAAGAACCGTAAATTACTTTTACAAGGGTCGACTTACCGGCGCCATTTTCACCCAGTAGGGCGTGGATGCTTGCAGGACGTATGCCAAATGAAATATCCTCATTGGCTTTTAAATCACCATAAGATTTGCTAATGTTTTGAAGTTCTAATTGATATTTCATGCTGTAATCATTTTTTGTTTGTTGTCAATAAAATTTAATAACTCTGAGGTTATGGATACCGCGATAGAAATCGGTGACTGTAAAAAAGTGCGCTTCACGCCGATTGGGCAAGCAAGTTGGCTAACTAAATTATCAGACCAGCCTTTGTGGCGTAAGCGATCTCTAAATTTTTTGCCTTTGATTTTGGAACCAATAACACCTAAATAACAAAAGTCATTTCTATCAATAAGCTTCTCACATATTTCAAAATCTATTTGATGACTATAAGTAATGACCAGGCAATAAGTGTTTTTAGGTAAACAATCTATTGCCAGCGTAAAGTCATCACATATAAGTTTGGCGTCTCCAATATCGCCTAAGTACTCATCAAATTGAGACTGCCTGTCGTCGATCCAATATATTTTTAAAGGCAGTTGAGTTAGAAGGGGCATTAGTGCGCGAGCTATGTGGCCAGCACCAAAAATGGCTACCGCTTGTAATTGACTGGAGGAAAATTGCTCGTAACACACACCAACTTTTTGATCCTTAGACAGCATGTATTCTTTCATAGTAACTTTGTTGCTGGCTTGAAGGGCAACCTGAGCGCCATCACTTATTTTTTTAGCGAGTTTGTTTGTATTGGAGTTGCAATTATCGTGATTTGATGGGGAAACAAACTTTTCGCCAACAATAAAGTCGTTAACCTGGCTTTCAATAATGGTTGTCAAAATAAAGTCTGACTCAATACCGGTTAAATTAATGCAGTTTTTAAGCCACGGGTTGTTGTTTTCAAGGTTTGAACTTTGACCAACAAAACTTTCAAACATGATCTTAACAAAGCCACCGCAACACTGACCTAGAGTCGCACCCAGCGGGTATTTGTTGTTGGTTATATTGTTAGTTGTTTGGGTTAGTAGGTGTCTAGCGTGATCGAGCGCTTGAAACTCTAAATTTCCTCCACCAATACTACCAAACATTGGACTTTGACCTGTAAAGATTATCTTATCACCTGCTCTACAAGGTGTAGAGCCCTTAGTTTCAACAACACTTAAAACAACATAATCAAGTTTTTGATTATGGACTCTTTCCAGTGACTGCATCCAATTCATGACTCCTCCTCGTTGAATTGATTCAACTGAAAGAAGACTTGCTCGAAACTGGCGGGCGCACTCAAAGGTTCACTGCAACTTGAGCCAGAATTTGATATGGCATTTTTGATGGCTAGCCATACTGATATTGCTAGCATAAGAGGAGGCTCACCCACCGCTTTTGATTTATGAATCGTATTTTCATGGTTGGAGGTATTGGGCTTTATTTTTACTTTAAAGTGTTTCGGGGTATCGCCAATGGCTGGAATTTTGTAAGTTGAAGCGCCGGTAGTTAATAACACGCCTTGTTCATCCCATTTAAGCTCCTCCGAACAAAGCCAACCCATGCCCTGAATAAAGCCACCGACTATTTGCCCCATATCAATAGCTGGATTCAGTGAGGCACCCACATCGTGCAAGATATCAACGGCTAATAACTTGTATTCACCTGTTAAACAATCAACAATAACTTCGCTTACGCAGGCACCATACGCATAATAATAAAAAGGATGACCCTTTGCCTTTGCTTCGTCATAATAAATTTTTGGGGTTTTGTAAAAACCGTTGCTAAACAATTCGACTCGATTCAAATATGCCAAAGCAACAAACTCAGAAAACGCCATTTCTTTTTCACCAAGATGAACTTGGCCGCTGGAGAATAAAATGTCATTTTCACTAAGGCCAAAATACTTGTTAGCAAAAACAATCATATTGCGCTTGATTCGAGTGCAAGCCTCTCTGGCCGCCATACCATTTAAATCTGAGCCCGATGAGGCGGCTGTTGCAGATGTATTCGGGACCTTGGCAGTACTGGTTGCTGAAACTTTAATGCAATCTAGGTCAACGCCAAATTCATTGGCGACAACTTGAGCGACCTTGACAAACAAACCTTGCCCCATTTCTGTACCACCATGATTTAGATAGATACTACCATCTTTGTAGACGTGCACCAGGGCGCCCGCTTGATTTAAAAACTGCGTGGTAAATGAAATACCAAATTTCACTGGCGATAGCGACAAACCTTTTTTGAAATGTGTGTTTTCTTGATTAAACTTTTGCACAGCTTGATAGCGTTTTTGGTAGCTTGAATCAAGGGCCAATTCATCAACCAGCTCATTGATAATATTGTCTTCAATGGTTTGCCCATAGGGGGTTATATTGTTAGTCTGCTTTTGATAAAAATTAACCTTTCTAGTGTCTAAAGCATCCATTGACAAGTGATTGGCAATTTCCTCAATAATGTTTTCGATTGCCAACATACCCTGGGGGCCACCAAAGCCTCTAAAAGCAGTATTTGAGGCTGTATGTGTTTTGCAAAGAAACCCGCGAAAACTTGCGTTAGGTAGGTAGTAGACATTATCTGCGTGGAACAGGGTGCGCGATATGATGGCTTTTGAAAGGTCAAGAGAATAGCCGCAACGCGCAAAAAAGTTGATTGCAACGCCTTGAATAACGCCACTGCTGTCAAAACCTACTTCATAATCAACAGTGAAGTCATGACGCTTTCCTGTCATAAGCATATCATCGGCGCGAGACAATCTAACTTTTACAGGGCGCTGCGTTTGCTGTGCAAATAGAGCGCATATGCACGCCAGTTGTGACGAGTCAGTCTCCTTGCCGCCGAAACCACCTCCCATTCGTCTAGTAATCACTTCTACTGAGTGTTGTGGAATGCCCAAAACATGCGCTACCAGGTGCTGTACTTCTGTGGGATTTTGAGTGGACGAATGAACAATAACTTCTTTGTTCTCGGTGGGTATGGCAAGGGCAATTTGTGATTCTAAATAATAATGCTCCTGTCCGCCAATAGTTAAGTTGCCCGTTAGATGGTGTGTTGCCTCCTTAATGGCTTCCTCGGCATTACCCATATGTATTTCAAGCGGTTCATCCAAAAAGCTATTACGGGCCATGGCTTGTTCAACAGTAACAATGGCATCAAGTCGGGTAATGTCTGAGTTAATAAGTGCTGCAGCTTTTCTGGCATTTTCATGACTGTCCGCCAACACAGCGGCCAGCGCCTGACCACAAAACAACACCTCACCTTTGGCCAATAAAGGTTCATCGTGACGTATTGGGCCAATATTTAAGTGACTTATATCTTCTGCCAGCAATATGCTGTGCACACCTCTTGCATTTTTTGCAAGAGAGGTGTCAATCGAGTTTATCTTTCCATGTGCAATCTTACTAAGCGCAAAGGCTACATGCAATGTGTTGCTATGCATGGGCATGTCGTCAATATATGGGGCGCACCCTTGTACGTGCATATGCGCACTATCATGAACATTCGACTGGCCGATTACATTATTTGGTGTATTGATTGGTTGGTGATTTCTTGGATTCACTTTAACCAACTCCAATTTGTGATTCGTATTCGCATACGCTGTTTAAGTTCGGAACGAGCTTTCCTGTCAGGCTTAGCATGGTCTTTTGTACCAAATTTGCTGAGACCTGAAGTCGATATTTAGAGGAGGCTCGAACGTCACTTAGAGGAGAAAAGTCTTCTTTCAAAGCCGCATATGCCAGACTTGAAAGGTTGGTTTTGTGCCAGTTATCTAATAGTGTTTTTTCAAGTTGGTTAGATCTTTTAGGAACTCCAGCCATGCCACCAAAAGCTATGCAAACTTCCGTCATTTGGTTTGAGGTCATTCGCACTTTAATCGCCATACAAACTGCAGAAATATCGTCTTCAAAACGCTTGGACATCTTGTGCAGGATGAGTTGTTCATCACTAGATAGTTTGGGGATGATAATGCTTTGAATAAACTCTCCGTCTTCAAGTAAGGTTTGCTTGTAATCAACAAAGTAATCTTCCAGTTTTACTAACCGAATACCAGAGCCTTTTCTAAGCCTTAGACTTGCATTTAGGGCAATTAACACCGGCGGCATATCACCAATCGGTGAGGCGTTGGCGATATTTCCCCCAATTGTGGCCCAATTTCGAATAGGTTTAGAGCCAAAACGGTGTAAAAATGGTTCCAATGAAGGCCAATATTTGGTCAAATTTGACCAAGCAGAATGAAAACTGACTCCAGCACCCACTTCTAACTCCAGTTCACGATCTTCGACTACCTGTAATTCGCGAACACCCTGTATATTGACAATGTGTTTAAACTCTTGCAAATGTTGAGTAATTTCCAGGCTCAGGTCACTGCCGCCCGCGATAATTCTCGCTGCCGGATTCTTATTTAAAATGTCCGACAATTGAATAATATCAGCTGGAGCGTCGTAATGAACACCCTGATATGAGCAGCTCAAAACATCAGTGTGACGCAGTCCTATCAGTGCTCGAATTATCTTCTTTTGATTTCTGCAGTAATAGTCGTCCTTGTGGTTTTCTTTGTTAGAGATTGCCAAAAAAGCTGCATTAATAATAGGCTGGTAGCCTGTGCATCGGCATAAATTACCTGATAAATTTTCGTTGATTTTGACTAAATCAAGTGTTGTTTCATTGTGATATAAAGCAAATAATGACATCACAAAGCCCGGTGTACAAAAGCCACATTGTGATCCATGTTCAGATACCATCGCTTGCTGCACAGGGTGCAATTGGTTGTTCTCACTCAGGCCTTCCACTGTCACCAAGTGCTTGCCAGCCAAACTACAAGCCAGCGCAATGCAAGTGTTAATACTCTTATACTCTAAATTTTGTGTGCCATCAATCTCGATCAATTCCCCCACAACTGCCGTACAAGCGCCACAATCGCCCGAGGCGCAGCCTTCTTTGGAGCCTGTTAAGTCATTACTTCTAAGCCACTGCAATACAGTCGTATTAGGGTTTATTTCACCTAATGACACAACCTCTAAATTTTGGTTAAGTAAAAACTCCACTAACTACCTCGGTAGGTTGAATAACTGAAAGGAGAAATCAGCAAAGGCACGTGATAATTTTCACTGGCATCACTGATGTAAAAACGAACAACAACATCTTTTAAAAAAGGACTGTCGACTCCTTTTTCAATGAAATATTGCCCAACATCAAACTCAATCTGATAACTGCCTGTCCTTAAGTGGGTGCCTGACAGTAACGGTTCATCACAACGACCATCCAAATTTGTTTGGGTGGTTTTAACGAGAATTAGGTTGTCATTCTGACATTGATATACCTTAATGGCTACATTTATAGCTGGCATACCGGAGCTGGTATCGAGAATGTGAGTTGTGAGTTTTGCCACTAGTGGACCTCCATTTTTTGATAGGCGCATTGACCTAATATATATACTTGGGCAACCAGCCTATCATCGCCAAGCGTCATTAAACAAAACAAAATATCATCAATGCTATTTGCACTCTTTAATCGTTGTTTGATTAATTCGCTTGCATTTAAATCAAGAACAACAAAATCTGCTTCCTTATTTGGCTCAAAATTACCAATACAATCATCCATATTCAGCACTTTAGCGCCCGCTAAAGTCGTTAGATAGAATGCCTTTACTGGGCTTAAATTAATACCATTAAGTTTGCATATTTTGTAAGCCTCATTCATCACAGAAAACATTGAAAAACTGTCTCCACCACCGATATCTGAGGCTAGAGACGTTGTTATTCCATAATAATCAAGTTGATCCAAATTGAATAAACCACTACCCAAAAACAAATTGGATGTTGGACAGAGTGCGACTTTTGAGTTAGTGTCTGCCATTCGCTTGTACTCATCTTCAGAGTTATGGATGCAGTGGCCAAACACAGAGTTGGCTCCAATTAATTTGTGAGTGTCGTAAACATCGAAATAGCTCTTACTTTGTGGATAGAGCCCTTTTACCCAAGCAATTTCTTCTAAGCTTTCATTCAAGTGCGTTTGTAATAAAACACCTTTTGTGTTTTGACTATTGGGATACTCTACTAATAATTTTCCAGCAGTGGATAATTGAGCCCCTGTCGAGGTAGGTGCAAAACGAGGTGTTATTGCATAACTGAGGCGATTTTTATTATGCCATTTCTCAATAAGCGCCTTAGAGTCAACATAGCTGCTGTTGACATCATCACACAATCCAGCCGGGGCATTTCTGTCCATCATGACTTTGCCTGCCACCATGCGCAAGTTGCGACTCTGTGCTGCACTAAAAAAGACTTCAACTGATTCTGGGTGAGAAGTGCAAAACGTCATTGCCGTTGTGGTTCCATTTTTAATGAGTTCGTCGAGAAATAACTCGGCCACTTCTTTGGCGTAATGACTGTCATTAAATTTTTGCTCTTCAACAAATGTGTACTTATTGAGCCAATCCAACAATGTGGCACCATAAGAGGCGATGATCTTATATTGTGGGTAATGCAGGTGAGAGTCAACAAAGCCTGGAATGATTAAGCTATCCTCAAAGTGAGTTACGTGAGCATCAGAGCCAAACTTACCAATTAATTGATCGTAATGGTCAACCTCAGTAATTTTCCCGCCCTGAACTACCATTAGGCCATCTGCATAATAATCTGCTTCAACGATACCGCCATTTTCTGTGCAATGAAAAACTGCAGAACGATATAGACTGTAATTACTCATCACTTACCTCTTCAAACCAGGCTGCTAAAACATCTCTTTCAGTAGC
>JBBWVS010000002.1:0-2392 GCA_050256335.1 Gammaproteobacteria bacterium
TAACTCTTATCATTGGTAACAAGAACTACTCTTCATGGTCGCTGAGATCTTGGGTGTTTATGAGGCACCATCAAATCACGTTTGATGAAAAGAAGATATTGCTTGATACAGAAACAACCACTCAAGAGCTCTCACAATACAATTCAGGTACAAAAGTACCAGTGTTGCAAGATGGGGGGTTAGAGATCTGGGACTCACTGGCTATTCTTGAGTATATCTCTGAACAATACTGCGATTCCAATGGTTGGCCAAGTGATCGGAATGCTCGCGCTATTGCCAGGTCTGTCAGTGCAGAGATGCACTCAAGTTTTGCCAATCTTCGAAGTGAACTGCCGATGAATTGCCGCAAGCAATTCAATCATATAAACCTCTCGGTTGAAGCCGCTGAAGAAGTTACAAGAGTTAAGGAAATTTGGGGAATGTGTCGAGAGCAATTCGCCGGTAATGGGCAGTGGCTATTTGGTGAGTATTCAATCGCTGATGCTATGTTCGCGCCTATTGCACTTCGGTTTAATGGTTATAGTGTTCCGCTCGAAGGAGTTGAAAAGGATTACGTTCAGAGTGTTTTAAATCAACCGTGTATCATCGAATGGATAGCAGAGGCAAAAGCAGAAAAGGAAATTATTCACTCGGAAGAAATACAATTGAAATAGCTTGTATAACATGAGAGTATAGTAAATATTTTTTTTGAAATTTCGCTAAGGCTCTAGCCTCATATTACTTCATTTTTTTTAGATGCTGTGGAGATTTTCTGCAATAAAAAGTAGTTAAATTTTTGCAATTTACCAGTGGGTGTGATGTGATCTTCAGAGGTAGCTTTAATCATACGAAAATCGTCAGCTAACAATGCGCTGATTGTCTTTTCGTCATAAGGCGCAACATCAAGATTTGAGCATATTGAAGGCCCATCCAGTGCAAAAGTAGCTAGCAAAAAGTAGCCGCCTGTTTTAAGGTGCGTATTTAGTTTTCTTATGTATTTTTTCTTTTCACTTTCTCGAGTAAGAAAGTGAAATACAGCGCGATCATGCCATAGGTCAAAACGCTGAACGGTTTCAAAATCAAGAATATTCTGACAGTAAAATTCAACCAAAGATTGCTTGCTTCCAAGCCTTCTCTGAGTGACACCAATTGCTGATTCTGATAGTTCGACTGCGCTCAAATTTGAGTAGCCAACCTCAATCAAATTGTCTATTAGAATAGAAACTCCTGAACCAACATCGATAATCTCGTCGTTTTGGTTTGTGTGCTCAATTATCCAGTTGAGTGACATGGTTGCACGGTTTTGATGCCAGCTAATTTGAGAGTGATTTTTTGCTTTATATAATGACTCCCAGTGGTCTTGTAAATTGGGACTGGGCTTGGGCATATTTCTCTGCGCAGCCATTATGCAGTCTCCTTTTATAGTTGGTTGACAGGGATTTTGATATATCGAATATTGTTTGCTTCGGCTATCGGTAGATTGCCTGCTTGGATATTAACTTGAGTGGATGGCAAAAGTAATTTTTGGGTGTCGCTTAGTTTGTCCTTGACTTGTCTGACGGTGGGGCGCCCACCTTGATTCATAGTGCTCATATGGCGGGCATGACATCAATGGACGATTCGGAGATGGGATTTTTTGAAACCCTGGCCATGTCTATTTTTGCTGATGATGAGCCCGAGAAGGATTTTAATATCTTCCAAATAGATGGCTCTCATGTGACAGCCTCAAGCGCAATCGTTCCTGACCAATTGTCCATACACAACGATTACTCTGGCGAAATAATTGCCGCTCGCCGCACAATGACTTTAAAGATGGAAGATGGTTCGCCATTCACAACCATTACTGCGGGCATATTTGGTTCAAATGACTTACTAACAATTAATGACCAGTCGATGGACATTGGCCGCATTGATGCTTTTGTGAAGAAAGGAACCGTTGAAATATGGAGTATTGTTAATGCCTCTATGATGGCCCACCCTTTCCATATTCACAATGTTCAATTTAAGATTATAAGTAGAAGTGGTGAAGTGAGGGGTCACGAGCTAGGCTTTAAGGATGTTATTCTTGTTCAGCTGGGAGAGATGGTTGAAGTATTGATGAAATTTCCTGAATTTAGTGATTCTAATACACCGTACATGTATCACTGCCATATTCTTGAACATAAAGACAGAGGCATGAGGGGCCAGTTTGTTGTGATATAAAAACAGCCTTCCTAGTGGCCGCGGTATACCTGTTTGATTTATTTTAGGTGTGCGTTATGAGTGATGAGTTAAAAATGGTTATACTGTTGTGTTTCATGGTTGTGACAGGGTATTGGTTTGGCTAAAAAACAAAATAAGAACAATAAATCAGTTGCAATTATAGCGCTTGGCATACTTATTGCTGTCTTGGCGTATTTTTTAGTTTTCAATA
>JBBWVS010000003.1:0-9361 GCA_050256335.1 Gammaproteobacteria bacterium
TAGTGGCTTTCTTTTCACCATAGCGCTTGTTAATAAACATTTGTTGGGCGATGGAGAGAAGGTTATTGGTCACCCAGTAAAGCACGAGTCCTGCTGGGAAGAACAAGAAGAACACGGTAAAGACTATCGGCAACATCATCATAATTTTCGCCTGCATTGGGTCAGCTGGCGGCGGGTTGAGGCGTTGCTGGAACCACATCGAAGCACCCATGATGAGCGGCATGATGAAGTAAGGGTCTCTCGCTGAAAGATCTGGCAAGTAGAAGAAAGACATATGTCTTAGCTCTACCATTTCTTGTAATACCCAGTACATGGAGATGAAAACGGGGATTTGCACAAGAATAGGTAAACAACCCGCTGCTGGGTTGACCTTTTCTTTCTTGTAAAGCTCCATGGTCTTTTTACCAATTTTCTGTTTGTCATCGCCATAAGTTTCTTTAATCTTCGCTAATCGTGGCGCAAGTTTTCTCATGCCGGCCATTGAGCGGTAGGATTTTTCGGAGAGCTTGTAAAACGCCAATTTAATTGTTAGTGTGACCGCAATAATAGCGAAGCCCCAGCTATTAATATAGCTATAAACCCAATGGAGGAATGTTGATAATGGTTTGGCGAAAATGTAGAGGAAGCTGTAGTCAACTGTTCTGTCTAGGCCTTCGGCTAAATTTTCCAGTCGAATGTGTTCCTTAGGGCCAACGTAAAGCTCACTGGTTGCCAGTATGGCTTGTGTACCTGGCGCGATAAAGATACGTGGATTGATGGTCGTCAAGACGAATTTTCCTTGCTCAGTCTTAGAAGTGTAAGTGCTGGCAACATTGGCATCAGGTACCCATGCAGCAAAGAAGTAGTGCTGAATCATGGCGCCCCAGCCTCCAGTTGAGGTGGTTTCTGGTTGCTCGTTAAATTCGTCAAAGTCAAACTTTTCAAAGACACCATCATCTTCGTCATTTTTAATATAGATTGCACCGCCAGCAAAGTTTTGCATCATTAAGCTTGAACCACTTTCAACAGCACTGCGCGATAGGCGAGTATAAGTACCGGCCTCTTGTGGTGAGTCGCTGTTGTTGGTAACAACGTAGTCTAGACCGATTGTGTAGCTATCCGGCTTAAAGTGATAGTTTTTGGTGATAGTAATGCCATTCTCACCTTGCCAAGACAATGGCACAATTAATTCACTGCTGCTGCCTAAGAAGTAGTTTTGCTTTGCAGAGCTATATTCTGCATATTCGTCAGGCAACTGATCTGTTGGGTACAGGCCACTTTGGGCATGGAAGATATTGCCATCAACGTCGCTGAGCAGTTGGAGTTTTGCTTCTGAGTTCAGTTCGTTGTCATAGGTATTTAAATAAGCACTTTGAATTGTACCGCCTCTGTGTGAAATTTCAATCGTTAAAAGATCGGTGGTCACTGTAGTAAACGCGCTCTGACTTGTCGCTCCAGTGGTGCCTGTCGGTACGTCTGATGCAGTGGTTGAGCTTAACGCAGTACTAGGGATGTCACCTGATTCATTAGATGAGTCAAACGCAGTAATACTGGTTTGCGTGACGGTGTTGCCATTGACATCTGTTGTTTGTTTGACTTCCCATTGGTCCCATAGCAGGAATACAGTTAATCCAATAGCGATAACAAGAAATAATTTTTGATTGTCCATAATAATTCTGGGTTTTAATTAATGAGAGGGTTTTTTTGGTACTGGGTCAAATGTGGCTTCGGCCCAAGGGTGGCATTTACTAATACGTTTTGCACCTAAGCCAATACCTCTTATTGCGCCGTGCTCTTGAATGGCTTCAAAAGTGTATTCCGAACAACTTGGAATATGACGACAATTATTGCCTAACAATGGACTAATTAGCCACTGGTAAAGTTTTATTGGAATTAGGAGTAGTACACGCATACGTTTACGCCTCAGAAGCTTTTCTGAACAAGCTCGACAAATCATCCATCAAGCTTTTGTTGTCAGCGTGACGGGATTTTTTGGCCATGACGACCATATCAAGGTTGTTCAACTGCGTTTGTTGCAGCCTAAACATTTCTCGCGCCAAGCGTTTACGAAGGTTGCGATCCACAGCCCTTTTATACACTTTTTTTGAGATTGCTAATCCAAGCCTTGGTGTTGACTCATTCGAGGGGGCGGCAACAAGTTGCCAAAATTTCCCTTGGGTGCGTTTACCCTTCTGGAAAATGTGTGCGTAGTCACTAGCTTTAGTTATGCGCACACCTCGAGTGAGCGAGCAAATCATTGGATTATGCTGCTAGGCGTTTACGACCTTTTTTTCTGCGTGCATTGATGACAGCGCGACCGGAGCGTGTTTTCATTCTGGCTCTGAAACCATGAGTACGTTTACGTTTTAATACGCTAGGTTGAAATGTTCTTTTCATAATGAATATCTTTCAGCAAAATCTTGCAATTTTACCATACTTGTTTCAGATATACGTATTTGTTAAACCAAGCTTTCAGTGTCATAATGGGAGTTCTTTGCAATAATCATTTTAAAATTTGTTGAATGATAAAAATGAATAAAAAATGTGTAAAAATTCCACTATCAAATCTAAAATGATTATTGCAAAGAGCTAATAGATTAAAAAAAGGTTGAACCGATGGACACTATATTTTGGCTTTGGTTGTTGAGCGCACCTCAACTTGGTGTTAAGACCTTCTACAACGCACTAAAAGTGTTTGAATCGCCACAAGCTGTCTTTGACGCCAATGTTTTGTCTTTAAGGGAGAGCGGTGTTTTTGCTAAAAAGACACTGGATTATCTTGCTCAAAAAAATCTGAGTGCTGTCGATAATGACTTAGATTGGGCTAAAGAAGATCGATGTCATATTATTAGTTTGGTTGATTCCACCTACCCAAAACCTTTGGCGCAAATATCAGATCCGCCACCGTTGCTGTATGTATTGGGCAGTGTAGACGCGCTGAATAAAGCACAATTAGGCATAGTGGGCAGCAGAAACCCAACAGCGGGTGGCAGGCTCATTACCAAAGAGTTGGCGACAAGCTTGAGTTTAAGCGGCCTTGTAATTACCAGCGGCATGGCAAGTGGTATTGATGGTGAAGCGCATATTGCCGCGCTTGAGGCAGGCGGCGAGACGATTGCCGTTTGTGGTACGGGCTTAGACAGAATTTATCCAGCAAAGCACCGAGCTTTGGCGCATCAAATTAGCGAGCAAGGGGCGTTGGTGAGTGAGTTTTCAATCGGAACGATGCCAATGGCACAAAATTTTCCCCGAAGAAACCGCTTGATTAGCGGCATGAGCCAAGGCGTTTTGCTGGTTGAGGCGAGCATTAAAAGTGGCTCCATGATAACCGCCCGCTTAGCCCTTGAACAAGGGCGTGAGGTTTTTGCCGTGCCAGGTTCGATTCACTCACCGCTATCAACTGGGCCGCACGAACTTTTAAAACAAGGCGCCGTGTTAACGAGGAATGCTGAGGACATACTGAATGAGCTGTCTTTTGAGTCAGAGTCTTGCATTCCCCTGATTAAACAGTACAATGGCGACAAAGATGTGGATAATGAAATCAGCGAACTATTAAAATTCCTGTCATATGAAGCAATATCGGTGGATGAACTGGTTGAAAAAAGCAAACTGAGTCCCCAAGTAGTAAGCCAGACGTTACTAATGCTTGAGCTTTCTAATAGGGTGAGTAAGGTGGGTGTAGCAACTTTTGTATTAATTTGATGAGGTTTTATGACAAATAATATTCTTGATGTCTTGACTTTTATGTTCGACTTCTTATTTGAGTCCGCTGAACAAGATTCCGAGCACGAACTCGATGATGACCTTTTAAAAGCGCATTTGTCAGAAGCAGGGTTTGATGACGGGCGCATTGACAAAGCCCTTAATTGGCTAGAGAATATCGCCGCCTTGCAAGAAGGCAAACTTGATACTTTTGTCACCTCTCTCAACTCTGTTCGAATATACTCCGAGGCAGAACAAAGCAAGCTTAATACCAAAGCACGCGGCTTTATTATGTTTATGGAAAACATGGGCCAACTGAGCGCGGCTCAGCGTGAAATTGTGATTGAACAGGTAATGACGCTGGAAGATTCAACACTGTCAATGGACGACCTTAAGTGGGTAGTGATGATGGTGATTGGTAACAGTGAAGAGACAGCCATGCCAACTCAATGGTTAGAGTCTATCGTCTTTTACGATGACAACCCTACTCTACAATAGAGTGTTGCATGTCTAAAAACTTGGTTATTGTCGAATCACCGGCAAAGGCAAAAACAATTGAAAAGTTTCTTGGCAAGGATTACGTTGTTAAGTCGAGTATTGGGCACATTCGTGATATGCCCAAAAAAGACATGGGTGTTGACCTAGAGAATAACTTTCAACCAACTTACGCTATTAGCAGTGACAAGAAAAAAGTCGTTGCCGATCTGAAGAAATCCGTCAAAGTGGCCGAGAAAGTTTATCTCGCAACGGATGAGGATCGCGAGGGTGAGGCTATTGCATGGCATTTAAAAGAAGCCTTGTCTTTGGCTGACGATACACCCAGAATCGTTTTTCACGAAATTACCAAAGGCGCTATTACCAAGGCGCTAGCCAACCCAAGAACCATAGACACTCATCTTGTTGATGCGCAACAAGCAAGGCGTATTATTGATCGACTGGTGGGTTTTGAAATATCGCCTGTTTTATGGCGCAAAATTTCTGGCGCTCGATCAGCCGGCCGAGTGCAATCCCCTGTTGTCCGATTGGTGGTAGAAAGAGAGCGTGAAATCACAGCACACGTGGCCAGTCGTAGCTTTAAGGTTAAGGCAACATTACTGGATGATGCGAATGAGTTGATTGAAGTTAAACTAAAGCAAGAGTTTGAGACAAAAGATCAGGCGATGGCGTTTGCCCAAAGTCTTATCGAGGCAAGTTTGAGTGTTGCGTCGGTTGAAACCAGACCTTCAAAACGCTCACCAAAACCACCTTTTACCACCTCAACTTTGCAGCAAGAAGCCTCTCAAAAACTGGGCTTTTCAGTCAAGCAAACCATGACAATTGCGCAGAATCTGTACCGCGAAGGCGCAATCACTTATATGCGTACCGATTCGTTTAACCTCTCTGAAACAGCGATTACAGCCGCTAAAGAAGTTATCGAAACAAATCTAGGTGCAGAATACTATCAAGAGCGTCGCTATAAAACAAAATCGGCGGGTGCTCAAGAGGCGCACGAAGCCATTAGGCCAACCGACCTCACCAAGCCAGGCATTCTCGGCTTAGACGATCAAGCAGCTAGGCTGTATTCTTTGATATACAAGCGCACATTGGCCTCGCAAATGAGCGATGCACAATTACAAAAATCAAGAATCACGGTGGACGTATCAAATAGAGACGAGAAGTTTATCGCCGATGGCGAAGTGCTGTCGTTTGCAGGTTTTTTAGAGGTTTACGACTACATGGCAGCAGAAGATAAGTTACTGCCAGATCTTAAAAAGGGCGACAGTGTATCGCTTTCGGGCTTCAATGCCAGAGAGTCGTTTTCTAGGGCCAAACCAAGATATACCGAAGCCTCTCTGGTTAAAGAAATTGAGCAAATGGGTATTGGGCGCCCGTCAACTTTCGCCACCATGGTCACCACAGTGCAAGACAGGAATTATGTCACTAAAGAGACGCGTGATGGTGTGCAACGTGAATACCAGTTAGTTGAAATTGTAAATGGCGTCGTATCGGATTGCACTCAATTCGAAATCACTGGTGCAGAGAAAAATAAGCTCTTTCCAACCAATGTTGCTTACTTGTTGGTTGACTTTCTACTGAAGAACTTTAGAAATATTATTGGTTACGAGTTCACCGTTAACCTTGAAAATAATTTTGACAAAATTGCCGCAGAAGAAAGCCCTTGGCAAGATGTTGTTCGTGATTTTTACGAGCCTTTTCATGCTCAAATTGAGCTAGCGAAAGATATTTCTAGAGATGAGACACATGGCAAGAGGGACTTGGGCGAAGACCCGGTCAGCGGCAAACCCGTCAGTGTGCGCTTTGGACGTTATGGTGCTTATGCACAAATTGGCCATCAGGATGACGAAGAAAAACCAACTTTTTCCTCGCTAAGAACCGGCCAAGATATTGAAACCATTACGCTTGATCAAGCGATTGAACTTTTCAAGATGCCAAGAACCGTCGGTGAGACAGCTGATGGCGAAACGATTAAAGCGAATTATGGGCGTTTCGGTCCTTATATTCAATACGGTAAAAAGTACGTATCTTTAAAAGAAGTCAGCCCAGAAGAGGTCGATCTTAAAACTGCATTGGCGCTGATTGCCGCTAAAGAAAAAGCAGACGCCGAGCGCCTTATTAAGGCTTTTGAAGGTTCCGATATTCAAGTTTTGAACGGCCGCTTCGGACCCTATGTTTGGAACGGTAAAAAACGTGGAAAAGGCCAAAAGAACGTCACTATTGCAAAAGTATTTGGCGATAAAGCCCCTGCCGATCTCACCCTAGAAGAGTGTGAAAAGGCTATTGCGGGTAAGGCTAAGGCAAAAACCAAAGCAAAGAAAAAGAAGAAAAGCAGTCCAAAAAAGAAGTAAACTAAGCCTTAAGACAGTTTAAAGAGTTTAACGAGTTATGCTTTTTAAAAATCACCTAGCCAAAGAGCTTGTTGGCTGGATTAAAGACGGCCTAGTTAATCAACAACAAGCCGAGGCCATATGCGAACATTATGAAGTGAGCATGAAAAAAACCGATCATCAGGCCGGCGCTCATAATATTCTGACCACTATCGGGTATCTCTTAAAAGAGGGTGTATTTCTTCGTGGACGGGCGACAAATGCACGGAGAGGGTTGAGCGTTAATTATGGCTTAGAGGCGTTCTTTGCCCCTAAAGAAAAGGCGCTACAACTTGAGAAAGACTTAAGGAGTGGTGCTATTGCCGTGCTGATGGTGGATGGCTCGGGTCACGCCCGTATTAAAGAAATACTTCCAAAATAAATTGCCCTAGAATGACAATAACCAAACTAACTAGGCTTTGTTAAAATAGGTACCATTAAATTCTTCTGAGCAATATGACAAAGATTAAAATCTGCGGATTTACCAATGCAGACGTCGCTCGAGCAGCAGTGTTCGCTGGTGCTGATGCTATTGGTTTGGTTTTTTACGGACCATCACCGCGAAATGTGACTATCGCTGTTGCCCGTGAAATCGTGGCCGCATTGCCGCCATTTGTTAATCGCGTGGGCCTATTTGTTAATGCCAACCCAAGTCAAATCGACGAAGTGCTGTGCGAAGTACCACTCGATACCCTGCAATTTCATGGCGATGAGACTCCACTCGACTGCGCCCAGTACCATATACCTTTTTATAAATCCGTCCGCGTCACTGAAACAACCGATATTCAGCAAATTGCCGCTGACTTCTCAGAGGCGAGTGCGTTGTTGTTGGATGCGTATAACCCAAATGCTTATGGTGGTACAGGAGAGATATTTGATTGGTCGTTAGCAAAAGTTGATATTGACTTGCCAATTATTTTAGCGGGCGGTTTAATTGCGAACAATGTGACCGATGCAATCGCCCAAGTTAACCCTTATGCTGTTGATGTTTCAAGTGGTGTGGAAAGTGTGAAAGGTGTTAAAGATATTGATAAAATAAGACGTTTTATTAACAAGGTTCGCCTGTGAGTTACAATCTACCCGACGACAAAGGTCATTTCGCCCAATATGGTGGAGTTTTTATTGCTGAGACACTGATGACGGCGGTTACTGAGCTTAAAGAGGCGTATGAAAAATACAAAGATGACGCTGATTTTGTAGCGGAATTCGAGGATGATTTAAAAAATTATGTTGGTCGTGAAACCCCGCTTTATCACGCGAAAAACCTTACGGCTAAATTAGGCGGCGCTCAAATCTACTTAAAACGTGAAGATTTAAATCACACCGGCGCTCATAAAGTTAACAACACCATTGGTCAAGCGTTGTTGGCGAGCCGTATGGGAAAGACACGAATTATTGCCGAAACAGGCGCAGGTCAGCACGGCGTTGCGACAGCAACGGTTGCTGCGAGACTGGGCTTGGAGTGCGTGGTTTACATGGGCGAGGTGGATGTTGCCCGCCAAGCGCTCAATGTGTATCGCATGAAGCTATTGGGTGCCACTGTCATTCCCGTGACATCCGGGTCGAAAACACTTAAGGATGCGCTTAACGAGGCAATGCGTGATTGGGTAACCAACATCGATGATACTTTTTATATTATTGGTACGGTTGCCGGCCCACACCCTTATCCGATGATGGTTAGGGACTTTCAAACAGTCATCGGTAAAGAAGCCAAAAGACAATTTGCCGACCAAGCAGGCGGTTTGCCAGATGCTTTAATTGCTTGCGTTGGCGGCGGCTCTAATGCTATCGGCCTATTCCATCCGTTTATTGACGATGAATCGGTTGAGATATATGGTGTTGAAGCGGCAGGTCACGGTATCGAAAAAGGCCCAACCGCACATGCGGCACCGTTATGTGCAGGCAGCGTTGGCGTGCTGCATGGCAACAGGACCTACCTTATGGAAGATGAGAACGGCCAGATTATCGAAGGCCACTCAATCTCAGCAGGACTGGATTATCCAGGGGTTGGCCCAGAGCATGCTTATTTGAAAGACGCGGGCAGGGCGCAATACGTTTCTATTACCGATAAAGAAGCCTTAGCGGCTTTCCATACATTGACAGAGGTAGAGGGTATCTTGCCTGCGCTTGAGTCTGCTCACGCAGTAGCTTACGGCATCAAATTAGCGCAAGAGTGGTCAAGCGATAAGACAATTATCATTAACCTTTCTGGGCGTGGTGATAAGGACATCCATACAATAGCTGAAATCGAAGGCATACAGTTTTAAGGGGTAATTTTCCCTAATTGCTGCGTCAGTCGCCGCACTCAAAACCTCATGTATTAAATAATACACCTCGGCTTTTGCGCCCCTATATTCATAAAATGAACAAAATGACTCTAATTGAACGTTCAGCCTATGGAAAAAAGCCAAGATTTGAGATTTTTGATTGAAAAAGGCGTTACTTTTATCAGAATTAATAATTTTCTTTGTTTAATAATATCGTAAATTCTCGATATTTTATGAAAGCTTGATTTGAAGGTGAGTTTGCATTAACTCGGGGTGTCTAGTTTGAAGGGATGTAATAAACGATTAGTGGCGAATTTGTATTAAACAACAGCTAAATTAAAAACATTCTGCAAAAAGAACAACCCAATAAATGAGATTGTTGCTGCAGCAAAGGGTGTTACCACCCAACCGAGTACTATCTTGCGCAAAACAGACCATCTAACGGCAGATATACCTTGCAGTAGGGTAATACCTACAATTGCCCCCACTACTGCTTGGGAGCTTGAAACAGGGACAAGGGGTAGACTTGGGAGGCCGTGTTCTATTAAC
>JBBWVS010000004.1:0-11115 GCA_050256335.1 Gammaproteobacteria bacterium
CATGAGCAATACCCCATGTGCCATCTGGGTGTTGACCAAAAGTTAAATTCTGTAAATGGTGCTTAATATAAGCGCTTGCTGTTAATTCGCCTTGTGCCATTATTTTTGTCTAAACCTATCTAGTATAAATCCAACCTGCCCAACAACCAAACTCACAATGAGTGCGCTGGGGTCAAGTGCCAACAAACTAAGTCCAATCAAGATAAGCATCGCCAGAGAAAATATTCTCAACACGCTGCTCTTGATGGCCATCCTAAAACTCTTTTGAGCGCCAACATCAACTGCCGCTTTTTGCTTGCGCATAAAGTATTCAAACAACCAAGTGTTTGTAAAACTAACCAACGCGCCGTAAAGCGCATCTAGGCCAAAACTGTAGCTAGAAAAAGCTAAAACAGTTACTGAGAGTAGTAAGGATTGAACAAGTGAGCTCACTGATTTAGCCCCTATTGACAAGTACTCTGCCGACGCACAAACGAAACATTATACCGTTTTAGCGATTTTAATCAAGCCGCGCACGGGTGATTTTTTATTGTTTTCTCAGAAATGGAATGAAAAGTCATAATGTGGAGCTGGCGTACTTTATTTGTATCACACTTAATTTGATCGACCTGCAGGGCTTGACGAGTGCATCGGTTAATTAAAATAGGTGCCGTACAGCAACAACTCCAACAAAAGTTTAGGTTTTTGATGGACAAATCTAATTAACGGTGTTTATTTTTCTTTTATAAGGTGTTTATTAGATAAAAATTCAAAAAAACTTTATAATGGTCTATCATCCGGCCCTTATATTTGAAATGATAGCGATAATCGAAGATCTTGCAAAACAAGCGGTTGAACTCAGTGAGCAAAACAAGCAAAATCTAACTCATTATTATCATAGTCTACACCCGTCAGACTACAATAACTCTGACGCAAAGTACCTGCTGCAATGTGCCAAAACCCATTTAGCACTGGCCGCCTCAAAGCATTGTGATGAGACTCTCATTGAGAGTTCTAGCATCGCCAGCCCAAATTCAGCAGCCGATAATACCGTTATCAGCGTTATTACCAAAGACACCCCATTTATTCGGGACACTCTTATTATGTGCATCAATGGCTTTGGTGCAAACATTATCTTTACTCACGCATCCTTACTCGAGGTTGGGCGTGATAAAAAAGGCAATATTCGCCATCTCTCACCCTACAAAAAAGGCGAGGGTCACGAGGATGAAATTGAATCTTTTATGCAATTTCATCTTGAGTCCATGTCGTCCGAAAATGTCGCCACGCTCATGGAAAAAATGCGCAGACGAATTGATGCAATTCACTATGTTGTTAGTGACTGGCCTATCGCGCGTGACCGTTTACTGCAAATTGCTGACCTGCTCAGTACTGAAAAAGCGCCCGCATCCAACTGCGATTTTATTCGCTGGATAGAAAATCATAACTTTGCCATTCTGGGCAGTGCAGAGATCGAGCAAAACATCGCGCAGAAAATAATTATCAACACCAGCGCCACTGGCCTCTTTCGCTACTTGCTGGAGAACGATCAAGATATCGCGCCATTTATCCCCAATCTTGCATTTGGTCTCTCGTCGTTAATTGTAACCAAACTATCGATGACTTCGAAGATTCACCGCTCTCGACAAATGGACGTTATAGCGATTCATGTTGACGGTCGTTATTATTGCTTTGTTGGCTTTTTGTCCGGCACGTCTTTTAACCAAAGCGTGTTTCAGGTGCCTCTAATCAAAGAAAAAGCGGGGCGCGTTCTAGAGCGTTCCGGACTTCGTTCGACCAGTTGCAACCATAAGGCAATGCAAAACCTGTTAGAAAGCTTTCCACGGGCGCTTATGTTTCAAATCAAAACAGACAGATTATTGCAAATCTGTAGCAGTGTCTTAAGCCACCAAGAGCGACGCAAAACCCACGTGTATTTGATCAAAAATCGTTGCGGGCATTTTTATACCAGCTTGGTGTATTTGCCACGTGATATTTTCGACTCAGAGTTACGGCAAAAAATTCAACAACGACTGCATAACCTATTTGAGGCTGATTTTGTTTTGTTCGATGTGCGTTTTTTCGACTCTATCTTATGTCGTATTGAGTTTAATATCTTTACCCAGTCAAACACCGAAATAAGCGAGGAAGTCCTTGCAACAGAAGTTAAGGCGATTGCTTATGATTGGTATGCAGAGCTGCGTCACGCGATGCAAATGGATGGTGCTGACTTGTCCTTGTTTAACGATTATCAAAATGCATTCCCGCGCACTTATACCAACGACTACGGTGTTGCCCGTGGATATCAAGACATTCTCAAACTGGAGTCTTTATCGCCGCACAACTTCACCACCGACTTATTTGTTGGCTCGGTGCGCTCCAGTGACAGCGTTAACTTTAGAATTTACAGCAAAGATCACTCGCTAACCCTGTCAGATATTGTGCCTGTCTTTGAAAACCTAGGCGTCAATGTGGTTTCAGAGCACCCTTACAAAATTAATACTGGCGGCAGTCATCGAATTACAATTCGCAATATTGAATTATTGCGCAAAGACCAGAAAGATTTTGACCTAGAGATTGATAAAGACAGATTTCTCCAAGCGTTTGAACAGATTTGCATGGGTGCGATTGAAAACGACGGATTTAACCAACTTGTTCTGTGTGCCGGCCTGGATGTTAGACAAGCCAATCTATTTCGTGCCATTTATGTTTATTTAAAACAAATAAATTTTGGTTACAGCCAAAACTTTATTACCAACACTTTAACCAATCATATAGAGTTGAGTCGAGCGCTTTTTGCCTTATTTGAAGCCAAGTTCGATATCAACAACAAAGAACATGTGCGTGCGCAAGAGCCGATAAAGAAAGGCATTATAGAGCGGCTCGAGGCGGTCTCATCGCTGGATGAAGACAGGGTGATCAGCGGCTATTTAGAAGTCATTGAAGCAATGGTTCGAACCAATTACTACCAAGATAATGAGGACTATCTGTGCTATAAAATCCAGTCCAAGAAAATTTCTTTTCTACCAAAGCCAGCGCCTTTATACGAAATATTTATGTACTGTGCGCGTGTTCAAGGCGTGCATTTACGCGGCGGCAAAATTGCCCGTGGTGGATTGCGTTGGTCGGATCGCTCTGAGGACTTTAGAACTGAAGTATTGGGCCTAGTCAAAGCCCAACAAATCAAAAACACTGTTATTGTACCGGTCGGCTCCAAAGGTGGTTTTGTGCCAAGAAGTTTGCCAGCTGAGCGAGACAAAATGCTCGCCGAGGGCGTTGCTTGTTACAAGCTGTTTATTCAGTCACTGCTTGATCTGACCGACAATATTGTCGACGGGGTTATTGTTCCACCAATCAATGTTGTGCGTCATGACGACGACGACCCCTACCTAGTGGTTGCCGCCGACAAAGGCACCGCCAGTTTTTCTGATATTGCCAATGAAATCTCTACTAATAATAATTTCTGGCTTGGCGATGCATTCGCTTCCGGCGGCTCGGTGGGCTACGATCATAAAAAAATGGGCATTACTGCACGAGGCGCCTGGGAATCCGTCAAACGTCATTTTCGCGAAATGGGCAAAGATATTCAAACTGAAGCCTTTAGTGTTATCGGTATTGGCGACATGGGTGGCGATGTTTTCGGCAATGGCATGCTACTTTCAAAGCACATTCGTCTTATTGCGGCTTTTAACCACCTCCATATTTTTATTGATCCAAATCCAGATGAAAATGTTAGTTTTACCGAGCGAAAGAGGCTTTTCACCACCGAAAATACCACTTGGCAAGATTATGACAAAAAACTAATCTCCAAGGGTGGTGGTGTTTTTGAGCGCAGTGCAAAATCCATTGAATTGTCAGAAGAGGCAATGCAGGCACTGGGTACAACACAAAACAAATTTAGCCCAGACGCGCTGATCAACACCTTATTGAAGGCACCGGCAGACCTGTTCTGGAATGGCGGTATTGGTACCTACGTTATTGCCAGTGACGAATCTCATCTTGATGCCCAAGATAAGGCTAACGATTCTACGCGCGTTAAGGCGAGTGAGCTTCGCTGCCAAGTGATTGGCGAAGGGGGTAATTTAGGAATGACACAGAATTCCCGCATTGAATTCGACCTCCTAGGCGGACACTGCTATTCTGATGCTATTGACAATTCTGCCGGCGTAGACAGCTCCGACCATGAGGTCAACTTAAAAATTCTATTTAGCACGCTTGAAACCACAAAACGCAACCAAGTCCTTAGTTCGATGGAATCTGAGGTGGCCACTTTATGCCTACAAAACAACTACGAGC
Source organism: Gammaproteobacteria bacterium (assembly GCA_050256335.1). Lineage (GTDB taxonomy): Bacteria > Pseudomonadota > Gammaproteobacteria > PS1 > Pseudothioglobaceae > Pseudothioglobus. The sequence goes on from JBBWVS010000004.1 coordinate 4,276, forward strand.
AATCTGCAGTCATCAGTATCCACACGCAACCAAACCCCGAAAACTTGGCCGGACAAGCAGAAGCTATAAGCTACTTGGAAAAAGCTGGGTTGCTGGATCGTGAGCTTGAATTTTTACCAAGCAAAAAAGAACTCAAGAGCCGCTTACTGAGCAGTAAATGTTTAACCAAGCCGGAGCTCGGTGTATTGCTAGCCTATAGCAAAATGGATTTTTATCAAAACCTTTTAGACACCAATTTGTCTGCAGGCAAAGGGCTTTACCCTCACTTGCTTAGCTACTTTCCTCAATTAGTAGCGGATGAATATTCAAATCTAGTGGATAGCCACAGACTAAAAAATGAAATTATTTTAACGGTTGTTGTTAATAAGATTATTAATATCATGGGCCCTGTCTTTCACATCCGCATGCACAACCTTACAGGTGCCAGTTACGCACAAATAGGCCGAGCCTATCTCATTAGTGCTGAGCTTTTAGGAGTGGACGACTTACTGAAAGCCATTCACGGGCTGGATAACAAGATTACAAGCCGAGCACAGTATGCTGCCATTAGATCGCTAATGAAGGTTGTTCGCGCTAATGTCGTTTGGTTGTTAAACAACAAAAGCAATTTGGACGTTAGCACAACTCTAAACAATTACCAAAATCAGTATAACGACGTCAAAGACAGTGTTCTCAAGCTCAGTCGAAAACACTTAAGCATCAAAATTGATAAACTTGTTGAGCAAGGCCTACCTCGTGCGCTTGCCGAAAACATTGCGCTGACCACCAACTTGTATCACACCTTAGACGTGATTGCCATCGCTGAAAAATGTCAAAGTAGCACGGACGATACACTGTCGGCTTATTTAAATATGTCTCAAGACTTGGATATTCGCTGGCTCAGTTTAAAAATAAACGCCCTCGAAGTGACCAATGCTTGGCACGCAAGCGCGAAATTTAAATTGCAAAACCAGCTTAGAGATGTTCATACTCGTATTACAGAGGTGGCAATCGACCTAGGCTCTACGACACAATTTCACCAAGCTTACGCAGCCAACATTGAACGGTTGCAGCTGATGACTCAATCCATCAAAGAAGAAGAGCAAATAGACTTCACGACACTTCACGTCATTGTTGGTGAGTTAGAAGGAATTTTATAAGAGACCCTTACACATTTAAAATGACTTAGGCAAAGGTCGCTATAGGCTCTACGCGACGGTCTTAATCATTTCTGCGGCGGCTATGCGAGTCTTTTCACTAATTATGATGCCGCCCAGAATGCGCGCCACCTCATCTGTGCGCTCATCGTTGCTCAGAGCGTGTACGTTAGTGAAGGTTTCGCCGTCTTGCTCCCTTTTAACAACCTTCATGTGCGTGTGCCCTTGAACGGCCACTTGCGCAAGGTGGGTGACACACAGCACTTGATAACGCGATGAAAGCCCTCGCAATAAACGCCCAACCACTTCAGCAACAGCACCACTGATACCAACATCCACTTCATCAAAGACAATGCTTGGTGACAACTCCGATTTGCTGGTGACAACCGAAAGCGCCAATGAAATTCGTGACAACTCACCGCCAGAAGCGACCTTATTGAGCGCCTTAAAGGCTTGGCCCATGTTGGTTTTCACCTGAATAACAACCTCTTCATTGCCGTTCAGCTGCACTTTGTCGGCAATCGGGTTGAGTACAAACTGGATCTCACTGCCCGGCATGCCGAGCTCCTGCATCACCTCACTCACCAGTTTTGAAAGCCTAGTACTGGCGCTTTGGCGTTGTTTTGACAGCGCCCTAGCTTGACTATTGTAAGTGGCCTTTAATTCACTCTGTCTTTGCAGCAAGCCATCAATTTTGTCGCTGGACGCATCCATACCGTCTAGCGTGTCTTGAATGGTATTTTGCGTGTTGAGTAATCCAGGTATTTGGCAGTGATGCTTTCTACCAAGGCCATGAAGTTCGTTAATTCGCGCCTCTAACTCAGCTGCACTTTCCTCATCGCCGCCCACTTTACTTAAGTAATCGGTCAACTCATAAATACTTTCTTGCACTTGCACCTGTGCACTCGAGAGCAACGCCTCAACCGACTCTAAACTTTCATCCACTTGCCGCGCATGACTGATCTGTCCATCGACACTAATAAGCTGTGAGTTAATACCAGCGTCATGGTCAAGCACCCCTAAAATATCGGATACCTTTTCAATCAACAGGTTGGCATTGCTGCTGATCTTGTATTGCTCTTCAATGTTGTCAAGCTCGTCTTGTTCAAGTTGCGCCTCGACTAACTCACTTAGTTGGTGGGCCAATAATTCTTTCTGCGCAACGAGCAATTCACCGCCACTTTGAATGCGCTCAATCTCATTGCTTATGTGCTGATATTCGCGCACAACACTATTAAGCGACTTCACTTGGCCTTGGGTTTCGGCGAAATCATCCAACAAAATTCGGTGCTGCTGGGTGCGCAGTAACAGTTGATGTTCGTTTTGACCGTGCATATCAATCAACTGACAGCCCACATCTCTCAGTACGGACAAGGTTACCGGTGTGCCGTTGACGAAAGCGCGTGAACGGCCATCGTTGCCAACAACTCGGCGCAAAATGCACTCGCCTTCATCATCCAAATCTTGCTCTTCGAGAAATTCTTTAAGTTTTGTGTTGTGTTGCAATGCAAAAGTCGCAATAATTTCTGCTTTGTTTTTGTCTTGCCGCACCAGTGATGCATCCGAACGACCGCCAATCACCAGATTAAGTGCTTGCACCATAATCGACTTACCCGCACCCGTCTCACCGGTCACTACCGTCATCCCGCGTTGAAAGTCAACACTGAGACCCTCAACAACCGCTAAATTTTTAATGGAAAGCTGTTCTAGCATTTTTTGTCAGAAATTATCATACTTGTTAGGGTGGGCTATTCAACTAGACCTTTCTACCCCAATGCAATTTAGAGCGAATGATTTTAAAATAGTCATAACGCTTGGGGTGTATCAAGTGGATAAAATTCTCATGCCGTCTTACCCGTATCCTGTCTCCCAGCTCTTTCGGCATTGATGGCCGCTCATCTGATGACTGCCCATCAAAGCTGATGATTGCCCGTTCAGCAGAGTCAAGCACATGAACCAGCACCTCACTTTCACCGTGCAATACAATTGGGCGATGACTCATGGTATGGGGGCAAATGGACACCAAAGTAATGGCATTAACGCTTGGATGCACAATGGGGCCTCCACTTGAAAGCGAGTAGGCCGTTGAGCCTGTTGGTGTGGCAATAATGATGCCATCCGAACGTTGATTATTAACAAAGTCGCCGTCAACATACAAGTCAAAATCAAGCATTTTTGGGGTGTGGTTACGATGAATAACCACTTCATTAAAAGCTAGGTTTTTAAGTATGATTTTGTCCTTACGCTCGATTTGACACGACAATAGTGCGCGCCTTTCTTTGATGTACTCACCTTCTAATATTGCGCTGACCGCTTCTGTCATACGCTCCACCGCTAGGTCGACCAAAAAACCAAGATGGCCTAAATTGATACCCAGAATAGGGATATTATTATCAACAAAGGTTCGGGTGGTGCTAAGAATTGTGCCATCGCCGCCGACCACAATTATAAGATCAGCACTCTCTTTTATTGCATCAACCCCCTGAACAAGGATGATGCCCTGTTTTTTAAGAAAAACACCGAGCTCGTTACCGGTTTTTTCACTGGTAAAATCGTTTGGTTTGGTAATAATACCAATTGTGTTAAACATAGACCTTGAATTATTATAAAAAGTGACCACATATCATTGAAATCGACATGAATACTGGTTCCATGTAAATATACATTAGTTGGACAATAAAATGACAAAAAAGAAAGAGCAAGATACCACTGAAGAACAAGCACCTGAAGAGCAAAAAGTTGAGGCAACCGAGACAGAAGAAGTACTCGATATTGAAGCACAACTTGCTGTTGCCCAACAATCAGCCAAAGACAATTGGGACAAAGTTCTGCGCGCTCAAGCGGAGATGGAAAATATTAAGCGTCGCTCAGTAAGAGATTTAGAAAACGCCCATAAGTATGCCTTGGATGGTTTTGTGAAGGCCTTACTTGAAGTCAAAGACTCTTTGTCAATGGGCTTAAAGTCCGCAACCGAAGAAGATGCAACCATCAAACACATCATTGAAGGCCTTGAGATGACGGACAAAGTTTTCGCCTCAACGCTGGAAAAATTTGGTGTTGAAACGCTTAACCCTGTTGGAGAAAAATTTAATCCCGAACTTCACGAAGCAGTAACCATGATTCCAATGCCGGACAAAGAGTCAAATTATGTACTTAACGTTGTCCAAGTCGGCTTTACCTTAAATGGTCGCCTTGTTCGCCCTGCAATGGTGGTGGTTGTTCAGTAAATCGAAAATTTACTAAATTTTGTAAAAATAACACATTGACACATATTTTTAGCCAATAACTGATAAATATTGGCTATTTTTCACATAACAAGGCACTTTTAGTGCCTTTTTTATTGTTTTTTACAAAAAATTAACTGTATTTCAATTATTTCCTAAATATTTATGAGATTAAAGAGTAAATTCCTTTCTCATAAATCTGCGATTGGTAAAATCCTATTATTTAAAAGCTGAAATTCACTTCAAAAATCTAAGATTTTCGAAGTGAGTTCGGCAATATTCCATCGGACAAAGAGTAACGGAATAACTTATCCTTTCGATTAAGATTTTTCGTTTAACTTGGTTATTAATTATATAAAATTTCTTAGAACTTATTTGGTATTAGCGAACTGTTCCTATTAGGAAAAAACTGTTCTTATTAGGAAAAAACTATTCTTTAAGTAACCAAAGTGTTTATAATGTTTTGCTGTGGTTGGTGTTCTAAAATCACTGCCAAAAATTGTATTGTCAATTATTAGCCTTAGCCCATTATGTATTTAGCCAACCCATTCAGAGGATTAAGACCCCAGGGAGAAGATGCTGCATCTGTTGCCCTTCCTAGTACGCTCCACTTGCCTGAAGAAATCATTAAGAATTACAAAGAAAATAATCCGTGGAGCTTTCTGAATATTTTTAGCCCAGAAGACCCTTGCTTAAAAACTGACCAAGAGCTAGATGCTGAAGCAAAAGAAAAGTTTGAATTGATGAAAAGTGAGGCGATACTTGGCAAAGATGAGGCTAAGTCGTTTTACATATATAAAATCTCGACGGAAAGTCATTCTCAAATTGGTATGATTGCCACTGCCAAAATATCAGATTATGATGACTTGCACATTCGTGGGCATGAAAAAATTTATGTTGAGAACTCTCAAAAAAGATTTGAGCAAATAAAAAATCTAAACGCACAAATTGGGCCAATTTACGTTGTCTACCCTGATGAAACGTCATTAGACGCCTTATTAAAAGAGCAAACCAACGCCGAGCCAACCTATTCTTTTGATGCCCTAGACGACTGTCAGCACGAACTTTGGGTTGTCAACGACGAAGCAAAAGTACTGCAAATCTGCAAACTATTTAACGCCATCAACCGCACATACGTTGCTGACGGCCACCATAGAATTGCGGCATTATCCAGATTTGCAGAATACAGAAAACACCAGAACCATAATCACACGGGCAAAGAGCCATACAATTTCTTCATGATGGCCCTATTTCCAGAAAGCCAAGCGCGCATACTTGACTACAATAGACTAGTAAAAGACCTGTTTGGTTACTCTCCCAGTAATTTTATCGAGAAAGTTGAAGAGCACTTTGTCGTTGAAAAACAAAGCACGCCTTACAAGCCAACTGCATTAGAGTCGTTCGGCATGTACTTGGACAACACGTGGTACTCAATCACCCTAAAAGACAAGCCCGAAGAGGCGCTTTCGGGATTGATGAACTTAGATATTAATATATTGCATCACTATCTCCTTGACCCAATTCTAGACATTGGCGATCCAAGACGCGATACAAGAATTGGTTTTATTGCCGGTCTTCACGGACTAGAATCAATTGAAAAAAAGGTTGACTCAGGTGAAGTCGAAGTTGGTTTCTCTTTTTTCCCAACACCTATGGAACATGTAATAAACTTTGCTGACAAAAATTTAACAATGCCACCAAAATCGACTTGGTTTGATCCAAAACCATTAGATGGCTTGGTAGCATATGACTTTAAGGACTCAAAACATGGCAACAACTAAACCGTCAATTAAACCGTCAAACCCAAACTTCTCAAGCGGCCCTTGCTCCAAGCGACCAGGCTGGGATATCAGCGCCTTAAAAAATGCCGATACTGGCAGATCGCACAGAGCGAAGCACTGTAAAGCGAAACTTAATGACGTTATTGTTAAATCAAGCAAGCTTCTTGGCTTGCCTGAGGATTACACCGTGGCCATTATGGCAGGATCCAACACCGGCGCATTAGAGGCGGCCTTATGGTCTCTTTTAGGTGCAAGAGGTGTGGATGTTTTGGCTTGGGAAAACTTTGGCAAAGACTGGGTCAACGATATTTTGAACGAATTAAAGCTTGATAACGTCAATTCTTACATTGCCGACTACGGCCAACTGCCTGATTTGAGTCAAACAAACTTTGATAACGACGTGATTTTCACGTGGAACGGCACAACGGCTGGCGTTCGTGTTCCTAATGCAGACTGGATTCCAGACGATAGAGCTGGCTTAACAATTTGTGATGCCACTTCTGCGGTATTTGCTATGGACATCGACTTTAACAAACTTGACGTTATTACTTGGTCTTGGCAAAAAGTATTGGGCGGCGAAGGTGCTCACGGCATGATTGCATTGTCACCGCGTGCACTGGAAAGACTGGAGTCACATACTCCTGCATGGCCAGTCCCTAAAGTATTCAGAATGGCAAGTAAACTAAAAGTGTCTAAAGG
>JBBWVS010000005.1:0-9757 GCA_050256335.1 Gammaproteobacteria bacterium
ATTCCTATTGTATTTGCAGAAGGCAGTCCTCTTAATAACACTTTTTCCTCTCGAATGGCGTTTTGCAGTAATGGCGCTGCCTTGTCCGCACTCTCAAAAAATATTTTTGGTGATTTGCTTCTGACAATTTGTAAACCAGCCAGCAGTCCAGCGCCTCTGATCTCACCAATGATTGGGCAACCACTCAGCTTTTCTTTGAGTTGAGCGTGCATGTAGGCGCCCGTTTCTTTGGCGCGTTCTACAAGGTTTTCTCGTTCCAGTATTTCAATGTTTTTTAATGCAACAGCACAACCTGTTGGGTGGCCGCTGTAGGTATAGCCATGGAAAAACACACCCATGTCGTCCGCCGTTTCTACCAAAACATCCCAAACTTTATCACCAATAAAAAGTGCTGATAGTGGGAAGTAGCCTGACGTTAATCCTTTGGCTGTTGTCATAAGATCGGGCTTAAACCCGTAGTATTGATGGGCAAACCATTCGCCTGTACGGCCGTAGCCAGTAATAACTTCATCGGCTAACAGCAAAATATCGTACTTGTCACAAAGCGCTCGCAAGCCTTGAAAGTATCCCTGTGGTGGCGTGATGACACCGCCGGCACCGTAAATTGGTTCTGCAAAAAACGCAGCAACTGTGTCTGCACCATCATTTAAAATGATTGTTTCGATTTCATCAAGCATACGTTTAGTAAACTGTACTTCTGTTTCACCCTCTTTGCCATCAACATAGAAGTGCGGTTTTGGCGCTCTTAAAACACCTGTAATGGGTAAATCAAAAGCTGTGTGAAATGAAGGGATGCCGGTTAGACTGGCAGCAGCAAGTGTTGTACCGTGATAAGCATTAACTCTGGCGATGATCTTCTTCTTCTCGGGTTTGCCTCTAAGATTGTTGTAATAACGAACAAGCTTAATAGCTGTATCGATACAATCGGAACCGGAAGTGCCGTATTGCACTCTGGCAAAAATACCGCGAGTGAGATCTAATAGTTTTTCACTCAGTTCAATTTGTGGCGTATTGGAAGTGCTGGCGAAGCTGTGGGCATAACCCATTGAGCTAGCGCTATCTAACATGGTTTGTCCTAATTCCTCTCTGCCGTAGCCAATATTAACACACCATAAGCCCGACATGCCATCGATGAGCTCGCCGTCATTGTGCGTTGTGAGATTGGCTCCCTTGCCTTCAAGACAAATGCTGGTGCCGTTATTTAGCACATCGTTGATTGATGAGGCAGGATGAAAAATAGACTTTTGATTAATTTCGACTAAATCGTCGTATTGTTTTTGTGTCATGGCAATATTGGGCTTCAGTGAGTTAGATCTGGAACATTACAAATGCGTTGATTATAAACGAATTATAAAGTTCGGTAGCAATCTTCGATTATGCCATAAATATAAATAAAATTCTTTAATTATGTATAATTATCAGAAAATATATAACTTATATATAATAATATTAAGAAATAAATATAAAGCCATTATGAATACAGTGTCAACAAAGATAGCGCAATTATTTAACCAAATAGACGACCAGCAGAGCGATATGTTGGCCGAGCTAGTTACTTGGTGTGATATTAATACTGGCAGTACAAACTTTGATGGCCTCAACCAGCTGTCCGAAGTCTTATTTGCAAAGTTATCTGAGTATGGCGAGGCAGAGTTTGTCGATTTGCCAGATCGTGTCGTTGTCAGCGATCAAGGCGAGGAGGTGTCTTTTGCATCACCGCCTATCGTTAGACTGAGCTTAGAACAAAAGAATAAGCCATCGATATTATTGGTAGGTCATTACGATACAGTTTACGATAAGGATCACAGTTTTCAAGTTTGCACAGATCTTGGCAACGGATTGATTAACGGCCCAGGAATTGCCGATTTAAAAGGCGGCTTGTCGGTCATGTTTAAAGCGCTTGAGTGTCTGCGTTTGAGTGGCTTGATGGGCGAAATTGGGATCGAAATATTACTAAATCCGGACGAGGAAATTGGCTCACCGTGCTCAAGCGCGTACTTGGTTGAGCGTGCAAAGTATCACGATGTTGGGCTTATTTTCGAACCCTCTCTGCCCGATGGCACTTTGGTGGGTGAGCGTAAAGGCTCAGGTAATTTCACTGTGCGTGTCAACGGTAAAGCTGCTCATGCCGGGCGTAATATTGAATTCGGTCGAAATGCACTTGTTCACTTAATGACATTGTTTAATGAGATAGATGCATTGCATGGGCAGAAAGAAGGTTTGACGGTTAATATCGCCAGTATTCAAGGGGGTGGCGCTCTTAATGTGGTTCCCGATTTGGCTGTTGGTCGTTTCAATTGTCGTATTGAAAAAAATGATGATATTGCCTGGCTAGAAGAGCAGCTTGCATCAATGATCTCAGAATATAACTCAGTTGAAGGCTATCAAGCAACACTTTTTGGCGGCATTACTAGGCGACCAAAACCTTTAACCAAGGCCAATCAAAATTTACAAAACTTTATCACTGAAACGGGTGGCTTATTAGGAATAGATGTTGCCTATCGAGCGACTGGTGGGGTTTGTGATGGCAACAACCTATCGCAAAGCGGCCTGCCGAACGTGGATACGCTGGGTGTTCGCGGTGGTGACATTCATAGTATTAATGAATACATGGTGATTGATAGTTTGGCGGAGCGCACTAAATTTGTCGCGTTGATATTAATGCGTATGGCAAAAGGTGAATTCGATTTTATTCGCGACAGCGAAAAGTTAAATAAGGCTTAAGAAAATGCAAATTGTTAGACCGATTAAAACCCAAGACCTGGACAAGCTACTCGAGTTGGCGTCTAAAACAGGTGGCGGCATGACTTCTATGCCGGTAGATTACGATTTATTGAAAAAGCGTATCAACACCAGTGTTGAGTCCTGCAAGGGGCACGTAAATAAAAGCGGCTCAAGCACTTTCTTTATGGTTCTTGAAGATGTTGATAGTGGTGATTTAGTTGGAACGACAGCAATCTATACAAATATTGGGCGAGAGCACCCATTTTACTCGTACAAAGTAATGCGCGTTACTCAGCGCTGCCCTGAGTTAGATCGAACCAAAGAAACCAAGTTGCTCACCCTAACTAACGACTACACAGGCACAACAGAGATTGGCTCGTTATTTCTCTTGCCAGAATTTCGTTTTGGCGGTAATGGCATGTTACTTTCTCGCGCTCGCTATATGGTGATGCACAATCATCCAGAGCGATTTGATGAGAAAATTATTGCCGAAATGCGAGGTTATCGAGACGACAACGACCGCTCTCCAGTGTGGGATCATCTAGGCGTGCATTTTTTTGGCATGGCTTTTGATGAGGCAGATGTTATGTCATCGGGTATTGGTGATAACAGTTTTATTGCAGACTTAATGCCAAAATATCCTATTTATATCGATTTACTCCACCCTCAGGCGAGAGAAGCAATTGGCAAGATATTTGAGGCGACTGCGCCCGCATTACATATGCTTGAAAAAGAAGGATTCCGCTACAATGATTACGTTGATATCTTTGATGGCGGCCCAACAGTTGAAGCTTATAGAGAGAATATTGTCACCATTAAAAACACCAAATCATTGACTGTATCTGCTTTTGAAGATTTGCCCGAAACAAAAAACAAAATGTTGGTGTCAACGACTTCATTGGTTGATTTTAAAGCGTGCTTGGCGGATGTATCCATTGAGGATGAGGGCGTTGTCATTGGCGAGTCTTTGGCAAATATTTTAGGCGTTGATATTGGCGATAAAATATCAATAGCGCCGGGTCGAATGGCGTAGGAAGATTTATGATTAATAATGCATGCTACATAAATGGCCAGTGGGTTCTTGGCAGAGGCAGGGAATTTGCTTCCACCAATCCCGCAGACTCCGCAATCGAGTGGGAGGGGCGTGCAGCCGATCCTGATCAAGTGATTGAAGCTGCAAAAGCGGCTAGAGGGGCGCTTAATGCTTGGATGGATTTGGGTTATGAAAAAAGAGCTGAAATCGTTCGTCAATACGCTGAATTGCTCAAAGAAAATACCCAAGAATTTGCAGAAATGATCAGCCGAGAAATGGGCAAGCCACTATGGGATAGTTTGAGCGAAGTGGGTGCTATGATTGGTAAGATTGCGCTGAGCGAAAAAGCCTATCAGCAACGCAGCGGTTTTCAATTAAATGAGTCGGCGTCATTTAATAGTGTGCTGCGCCATAAAGCGCACGGTGTTGTTGCAGTTTATGGGCCTTATAATTTCCCCGGTCATTTGCCGAACGGCCATATTGTACCAGCGTTATTAGCGGGCAATACAATCCTATTCAAACCCAGTGAGATTACCCCAAAAATCGGTGAAATGATGATTGCTTTATGGGAAAAAGCAGGCCTACCAAAAGGCGTGCTTAACTTAGTACAGGGCGAAAAAGAAGTAGGCATCACACTTGCAAATACTGATATTGACGGGCTTTTCTTTACGGGCTCGTCTCAGGTTGGTAAAATTCTTCATAGGCATTTTGCTGGACGACCAGAGGTTAATTTAGCGCTGGAGATGGGTGGTAATAACCCTCTCATTGTTTCGGATGTAGTCGATTTAGAGGCTGCTTGTTATCATATTATTCAATCTGCCTTCATTACTTCAGGGCAGCGCTGTACTTGCGCAAGACGCCTAATTCTACCCGATGGCGATGAAAATTCGGACGCGCTACTGGCAAAGCTTGTACAAATGACAAAGAATCTGAGAGTTGGCCTATGGAACGACGAGCAAGAGCCGTATATGGGCCCAGTAGTTAGCGGTATTGTTGCTCAGCATTATCTATCTACAGTGAATGACTTGGTTTCTAGAGGCGCAGAGCCTTTGTTGTTGCCAGTACAGCTTAGAGGTGTAGAGGCGCTTGTAACGCCGGCCATTATTGATGTGACTCATGTCAGTGATATTGAGGACGAAGAAGTGTTTGCACCACTTCTGCAAGTCTATCGAGTGAAAGATTTTGACGCCGCTATTGCTACGGCTAATAACACAAAGTACGGCCTATCTGCGGGGGTGATTTCGGATGACAGGGCGCTCTATGAGCGTTATTTAAGTCGTTCTCGTGCAGGCATTATTAACTTTAACAAACAAACAACTGGCGCCAGTGGTGCAGCCCCGTTTGGCGGTATTGGCGCTAGTGGTAATCATCGTCCGAGTGCGTTTTATGCGCCCGATTATTGTGCTTATCCAATCGCTTCTGTAGAATCTGACAAGGTGGTCATGCCAGTGCAATTGCCACAAGGTTTTTCTAACGAATGAGCTATATCGAATACAATTTTGACGGTCTGGTGGGCCTTTCTCATCACTACGGTGGACACAGTTTTGGTAATGTTGCTTCTAGCGCTAATAAAGCCGCTGTATCCAACCCAAAACAAGCCGCGCTACAAGGACTTAAAAAAGCCAAAATATTGGCGGACATGGGATTGCAGACAGGCACCTGGGGTCAGGCTATTCTCCCACCACAGGAGCGCCCGTTTTTACCCGCATTAAGGCGCTTGGGCTTTTCTGGCTCTAATGCCGATGTCATCAACAAGTCGGTTAAAGCATATCCGAAAATTTTTGCCAAAACTTGCTCTGCAGCAAGTATGTGGACAGCCAATGCTGCAACAATTTCACCGTCTTTAGATACAAATGACTCTAAAGTGCATTTTACGCCTGCGAATTTAGTGGCCATGTATCACCGCAGCCTTGAGCATGAAACTACAGGGAACGTCTTACAAGCTATTTTTACAGATTCGCGTTATTTTTCACACCACAAAGCACTGCCTCAGAACATGATTTTCGGCGATGAAGGTGCGGCCAACCATACGCGTTTTTATAATGATCACTCTCAGTCCGGTATTGAGTTTTTTGTTTATGGCGCTGAGTCTTTCCCCAGTTTTCCGAGCGCCGTCAGACCAAAAAATTACCCCGCCAGACAAACGCTTGAGGCGTCATCCATTACTGCTCGAAATCATCAATTAAATGCTGCCAATACTGTCTTTGCACAACAACATCCTGATGCCATCGATGCTGGCGTATTTCATAACGACGTGATTGCGGTTGGCCATGGTAACTTTATGATGTGTCACGAAATGGCTTTTTGGAACAAAGAGGCGACATACACCAAGCTCAAATCGGCTTTTCCAGCTCAGTTTTATATCCATGAGGTGAGCAACAAAGATTTGCCTATCGAAGATGTGGTTTCCAGTTATTTATTTAATTCACAACTGATTGGTGATACTGACAATGGTATGTTTATTATTGCGCCGCAAGAGTGTGCAGACAATGCTCGAGTAAAGTCGGTTATTGACAAAATCATTGAGAGTGACAATCCTGTTAAAGGTGTGCATTTTTTCGATGTTAAACAAAGCATGAGAAACGGCGGCGGCCCTGCGTGTTTACGCCTAAGAGTATTACTGTCGCAACAAGAACTTGATTCTGTATCGGCACGTGTTGTGCTGGATGATGCTTTATACGGGGATTTAAAAACTTGGATCGAGGCGCATTATCGCGACCAGCTGACTGTCAACGATTTAGCGGACCCGGCGTTTTACGAAGAGGGTTGTATAGCGCTTGATGAACTGACAAAAATCATGCAACTCGGTTCAGTTTACGATTTTCAGAAGGTTTAGCTATTTAGTTACTTGAGATTTGCTCTCTTAGGTCTCTAAGAACACTTTCAGTCTCACTCCAATCGATACAGCCATCAGTAACAGATACGCCATATTGCATTTGGCTTAAATCACTTGGGATGGATTGGTTTCCAGCAAAAAGGTTGCTTTCAATCATAATGCCGAAAAGGGATTTGTTGCCATCAACAATTTGCTGACCAATATCACTAACCACCTGCCCTTGAAGGCGGTAGTCTTTGTTCGAGTTGCCATGTGAGCAATCCACCATAACCCTTTCAGGTAAATTGTTTTTTCTTAGCAGTGACTGACAATGGGCGACATCTTCTGCAGAGTAGTTTGGCGTTTTTCCGCCTCTTAAAATAATGTGAGAAGCTTTATTGCCCTTGGCTTTAAAGGTTGATATTTGCCCTTGGTCGTTAATCCCTAAAAAGCTTTGCGGTGCAGAGCACGCTTGAATCGCATTGATTGCCATTTCAAGATTACCGTCCGTGCCGTTCTTAAAGCCAACCGCCATTGACAAGCCGCTGGACATTTCTCTATGGGTTTGAGATTCTGTTGTTCTTGCGCCAATTGCACACCAAGAAACCAAGTCGGCCAAGTATTGCGGTGTAATAGGATTGAGCGCTTCAGTTGCGGCTGGCACACCAAGGTCAGCCAACCAAGTTAAGAATTCTCTGCTTTGATACAGACCCTTGTCCACGTCAAGTGAGTTGTCCATATCGGGGTCACTGATTAAGCCTTTCCAGCCAATCGTTGTTCTTGGTTTTTCGAAGTAAACACGCATCACTAAAAAAAGCGTGTCTTTCACTTCCTCTTGCAGTATTTGTAATTTTTTCGCGTACACTTTTGCAGCGTCAAGATCATGAATCGAGCAAGGCCCAACAATAACCATCAGTCGTTTATCGTCTCCTGAGAGGATATTATTAACCGTAGCACGACTTGCAAGGATATTTTCCCGCGCTTGTTTGCTCAAGGGTAATTTTTCACTTAAAGTAATCGGTGAAGCGATAACTGTTTCGCTTTCAATATTGGTGTTGTGAATCTTGTTACTCATGCTTTATATGCGCAGATCTTTGCAATGTCTCAAAGCACCATATTTAAACATAAAGCTGAGTTATGAGGAGTGCTAACGACAATTTTACGAAACTTATGCTCTTTGAGTGCAAAGCTGAGTTAAGCGTTGCGCAATCAACGATTTGCGCCACTATGTCGCTATAATAGGCTTAATTCTTTACTGGGTGACTCTTGCGTATGAGTGTTGCTATCGATTACTTGCCATCTAATAATCATGTCTTATGAAACCTAATAACGCATCACAAACGTCTGCAAACCGAATCGGCATTGTATTAATGATTACCAGTATGGCATTTTTCACCATGGCTGATTTGTTTCTTAAACTGGCTTCAGAGTTTGTTACCACCGGCCAAATTACTTTGGCTTTAGGAGTGGGCGGAACCTTTATGTTTTGGGTATTGCTTAAACGAAAAGGCGAGACCGTATTCAGCTCAGTTTTCTATGAGGCCCCTGTGATACTCCGTACGGCGGGTGAATTGGTAGCCACCTTGTTTATCATATTGGCATTGACCTATGCCAGCTTTACGAGTGTTTCGGTTATCCTGCAAACATTGCCATTGTTATTAACCTTATGCTCGTTTTTGTTTCTAAAAGAGCGTGTGGGTATTCATCGTTTGTCCGCTATATTGTTGGGATTTGGTGGTGTGTTGTTAATTATTCGTCCTGGTACTGATGGCTTTGATGCTTATTCTTTGCTAGCCATATTGGCGGTCGTTGGTATGACCATGCGTGATTTTGGTTCGCGTTTGGTGGGCAGTCATATTTCTAATGAGCGGCTCGCTATTTTTGGAACTTTAGGGCAAATAATTCTCGGGGTTGGCTTAATGGCTTTTGAGGAAGAACACTCGACGCCATCCCCAGAAGTTGCGTTGTATTTAGTGGGTATGGTTGTATTTGCCAGTATGGCGATCTTACTGGTCACCAAGGCAATGCGAACGGGAGAAATATCTGCCATTAGCCCTTTTCGCTACTCGCGTTTATTTTTCGGCTTGTTGGTTGGTGTCTTTGTTTTGGGTGAGACGGTTGATCAAATCATGATTATTGGCTCAGCAATCATCATTTTTTCGGGCTTGTATATATGGTTGCGTGAGCGCAAAATAACTGAAAATAGCTAATGCATTTGGCACTATGAGAATGGCCAGATAGAGAAAGAGTTCAATGTTAAAGACGGCACACTAGATGGCAAGAATTCTACGTTACTTGTCAGCTAGAGTGTAATCATTCCTTTCTTCTAAGTTTTCTGATAGGTATTCTACAAACTCCCAGTCCCTGCCTTCATGGTCATAGAAATAGACTCGTTTACGAAAAGGGTGATTATTTTCGATTGTTGATTCAATATAGTCGGCAGCAAGAAGACGACTACGAACTTGTTCAGCGTTGTCCACCATGTATCCAAGGTGATTAACTCCTGACTTACCAGAATAGGGCTTCCAATCAGATGATTCTTTTTCAGTGGAATTGTTCAGAGCGATGTAGGTTGTGTCATTGCCAATATGTACCCACCTATCGCCATCGATACCGGTTTCGTCATGACGAATAATGAAATCAGGAAGCGCTGTTTGCAAAAACTTTATCATCCCGTCAATATCATCAACACAAAGGTTGGCATGCTCTAGCTTTGTGGTCATCAAAATACTCCAAAAATAATGAGTTTATTTTATGTGTATCTATAATCTAATACCTATTTATTTACACTTTCAAGGGGCTGTGAAGCATTTTTTATGTGGCAATAAATGAATAAACTTCTTTGTTGCTACTGTTGTACCCCCTCGCACGTGAGTTGGAGGAAAGAAAAGGAGCCCTGATCATTTGAGTTATGGATGTAGTAACATACGGGTAACTCATCACATAATTCTTTGACTAAAAGTCGCCACAATCATGTCCTTGTTAAAACTTGATGCTATAGATATTCGCATTCTTGCCACTGTACAAGAGTGCGGCCGTGTGAGCAAGACAGCACTTGCTGAAAAAGTGAATCTATCAGCAACGCCATGCTGGATCAGGCTGAATCGTCTCGAAAAAGCCGGAATTATTCGAGGCTATCACGCAGAAATTGCGTTTGAACTTATCGCTAAGATGACCACTGTGAT
>JBBWVS010000006.1:0-7645 GCA_050256335.1 Gammaproteobacteria bacterium
AACCCTGTGGTTATTATTTGCATGGATGGTACATCTTTTGATTATTACGAAGGGGCCAAAGAGGTCATGCCAAATTTATGGCGAATAATCGAAACGGGCACAATGGGGATTGTCGACTCTGTAATCCCTTCATTTACCAACCCAAACAACATGGCAATGGTTACTGGTGTCTCACCCGCTGAGAATGGGATTTGTGGTAATTTCTACTACGACCCAGACTTGGATGATGAGGTGATGATGAACGAACCTCGCTACCTTTGTGCGGATTCTATTCTCGCAAGTTTTAGCCAACAAGATAAAAAAGTTGCTGTTGTTACTTCCAAGGACAAACTTAGAAAAATGCTGAGTCATAATCTGAACGGCATTTGCTTTTCCGTAGAGTTTGCCCACCAAGTATCAGAGGCAGATAATGGCATCTCAAATGTCATCGATGACCTTATGCATAAAGAAAATCCAGGAATTTACGATCCCGATAATTCTGTTTACCTTATTGAGGCGGGTGTCCGATTATTAGAGCGAGAGCACTTTGATCTTATGTACCTCACGTCAACAGACTTTGTTCAACACAAAAATGCCCCAGGAAGTGAGGGTGCCAATTCATTTTTAGCTGGCATTGACCACTGGATTGGCGAGTTGGATAAATTGGGTGCGGTTGTTGTAGTGACAGCAGATCACGGAATGCAAGATAAAACCAATGCCGAAGGTCGTCCAAATGTTCGCTTTTTAGAAGATATTTTAATCAGTGAAGGCATTCAGACAGCCAGAGTTATTCTACCGATTACGGACCCATATGTTGTCCACCACGGCGCACTTGGCTCGTATGCTACGATCTATATCGACGATTCTGAGCTTGAAAAAGCCAGCACCATCTTAAAGCAATTAGATGGCGTGGAAGATGTACTCACAAGAGACCAAGCAGCCGAACGCTTTGAACTGCCTAAAGATCGCATTGGCGATTTAGTAATAACTTCTGACAAGCACACTGTTCTAGGTCATGCAGCGGATAGACATGATCTCGAGAAAGTGCAGGTGGGTTTGCGCTCTCATGGAGGCGTACACGAGTCTAGAGTCCCTATTATTATCAACCGCCAACTCAAAGAAGAATATAAACAAAGATTGGAATCGGGCAATGCTAAAAGCAGAGAAGTTTTTGATTTCGCCATTAACGGCACCGAGGATTAAAGATGAGAGAATACGGAAGCATTATAGGTGGGGAAGAGATATTTACTGGAAAATGGATTGACGTTAAAAACCCCTATACTGGCAAAGTAGTTGGTAGAGTCAACTCATTACCTCCTGCTGAAATTGAAAAAGCAATGCAAACAACGCGTGACGCAACCATGACGCTTAGTCGTTATGAGCGCCACCAAATTTTGAATAAAATGGCGGATGCAATCGATGAGCGTGTTGAAGAAATTAGTCTCATGATTACAGATGAATCTGGGCTTTCTCTTACCGACACGATGTATGAAGCAAGTCGCGTGGCTGATGTTCTAAGATTTTCCGCTATTCGCACCTTTGACGACGACTCACAAGTTTTCCCGTGTGACATTAGTAAAAATGGTCGTAAAAGGAGGGTATACACCACTCGCATCCCCCTAAAATTGATCGCTTGTATTACTCCATTTAATCACCCGATGAACCAAGTGGTGCATAAAATTGCGCCTGCTATTGCTACCAACAATACCGTCATCTTAAAGCCTTCAGAAAGAACACCATTGTCTTCGTACTACTTGGCGAAATTAGCACTGGATTGTGGACTCCCTCCGCACATGCTTAATGTGGTCAACGGCCCTGTAAAAGAAACATGCGAACTTCTTGTTCGAAGTGAGTTGGTTTCTATGATTTCTTTTACTGGCTCTACTGAAATTGGCAAAGATATTGCCAATAATTGTGGATACAAGAAAATTGTTATTGAGTTGGGTGGCTCATCTGCACTCATTATCTGTCCCGATGCGGATATTGATGAGGCAGTCGAAATAACCATGGGCGGTCTTTTTAAGAACTCTGCTCAACGTTGCACCGCCATTAGGCGCCTTATCGTTCATGAAAGCATTGCTGATGAGTACGCTGCGAAATTAACAGAAAAAGCATCAAAACTTAAATATGGTGATCCTTACGATCCAAACAATGATATGGGCACGGTTATCTCTGAAGAGTCTGCAAAATTGATGGAAGATAGAGTGAATGCAACCATTGCTGCGGGTGCTAAACTACTCCTTGGTAATATACGCCAAGGCGCTGTGTATTCGCCTACGGTTCTCGATTATGTTAAAAACGAACACGCTGTTGTCTGTGAAGAAACTTTTGGTCCCGTTGCACCGATTATTCGCTATTCAACGCTTGACGAGGCGATTGAAATTGCCAATGACACAGCATACGGTCTTTCAGGCGGTGTTGTTAGCAATCACTGGCCCACCATTCAGCGCGTTATTAATGAGCTTGAAACAGGCACAATCAATGTTAATGAGGCACCAAGCTATCGCATAGAGTGGACGCCGTTTGGTGGTATTAAAGACTCAGGCTTAGGCTACAAAGAAGGTGTCATCGAAACCATGAAAGCCTACACCAATGTTAAAACTTATTCACTGCCGTGGGACACTCCATAGCAACCAATAACAAAATATACCTCTGCTAAAATCATGAAAATCATTCAGATTACCGACACTCATTTGATGCCACGCGGTACAGACCTTTACGGTCTTAACCCCTGTCAACGACTCGAAGATTGTATTGAAAGCATTAATGAGCATCATGGGGATGCAGAAATGTGCATCATCACTGGCGATCTTACCGATCGTGGCGATCGAGAGGCATTTTATGACTTGCGTGATATCCTCAAAAAACTGACAATTCCTTATCATTTGATCATTGGCAATCATGATAATCGAGATGTTTTCACTGAAATCTTCCCTGAAACACCACAGGATGATGCCGGCTTTATCCAGCAAGCACTTGAAACACCTGTTGGCACTTTTTTGTTACTGGATACCGTTGAACCCGGACAGCATTTTGGCTCTTATTGCGAACAAAGAGCATCATGGCTACGTTCTCAATTGGAATTATATAAAGATCAATCGATTTATCTTTTTATGCATCATCCTCCTTTTACTATAGGCATCCCAGTACTGGATGTAATCAGTATTAAGAAAGACGCTGATCGGATATACAAAATTGTAAAAGATTATTCCAATATTAAACACTTGTTTTTTGGGCATGTTCATCGCCCTGTCAGTGGCAGTTGGCACGGGATTCCATTCACCACCCTGCGAGGCACCAACCACCAAGTCCAGCTTGATCTTAACGCTGTTGATTACTTGCCTTTCACTCACGAACCACCCGCTTACTGTGTAATCTTACTGGAGTCTGAGAAAACAATTGTTCACTTTAACGACTACCTAGACGACTCTCTCTACGTGAAGAAACTTTTGTCTCGCGTATAAAATACCTAAGCGATCACTGCTTCAATCCGAGTATTGTTTTACAAGTAAATTGCATAACTAAAACTCTTGGTACATGATTCACTCATGTAATAACGAGCCTCAGAAAAAAACACAATGGGTTCATCAATAAGCCCAACCGCTTAGTCAATAATATAATCAATTACTAAACTCTGCACATCAGGCCACTTAACTCAACAAGGGTTGCAGTAAACTATGAATAAAATTAATAATTAAATGAAATAATACCATTTTTATTCATTAAATATTCTCTTTATAATGAACGCCTAATCAACACTAAAGAGCGTTTGATACCATGAACATTAGCTACGAATTCTTCTTAGCGAGGAGCGGTCAAACAAAGCAAAATCCAAATGCAGCTCTCAGTCAAAATACTGCTGTTATGAATTGTTCTCCACTTCTATAATTGCGCTCTAATGAACAATACAGATAGACTGCAGAAGATTTTAGGCGAGCGAATTCTCCTACTAGACGGCGCCATGGGCACCATGATTCAGCGCCACAAACTGCAAGAAGCAGACTATCGTGGTGAGCGCTTCAAAGATTGGCATACGCTTGTTCAGGGCAATAACGACTTGCTCACACTTACCCAGCCTCAAATCATTCGAGATATTCACAGATCTTTTCTCGAAGTCGGCGCAGACATCATTGAAACCAACACATTTAATGCCACGCGTACCTCAATGGTCGACTACAAAATGGAAGAGTTGGCTTATGAAATTAATGTGGCCTCCGCTCAATTGGCGAAAAAAATTGCTGAAGAATTCACCACCGAGGACAAACCGCGTTTTGTTGCCGGTGTCATTGGCCCAACGTCACGCACCTGCTCACTCTCACCAGATGTCAACGACCCCGGATTTCGTAACGTCACCTTTGACGAATTGGTCGATGTTTATTCGCAGTCTACTCGTGGACTGATTGAAGGCGGCGCCGATCTTATTCTTATTGAAACGATCTTTGATACTCTCAACGCCAAGGCGGCTATTTTCGCCGTACAGCAAGTATTTGAAGAAGACGATATCGAATTGCCAATCATGATATCAGGCACGATTACCGACGCCTCAGGCCGCACCCTTTCCGGCCAAGTAACCGAGGCTTTTTACAACTCTCTGCGCCATGCTAAGCCAATTTCAATTGGCCTAAATTGTGCGCTGGGCCCAGATTCCTTGCGCCAATATGTGGCTGAGTTATCTCGTGTCAGTGAAACTTACGTTTCCGCTCACCCGAACGCCGGCTTGCCAAATGAGTTTGGTGAATACGAACTGGGCGCCATCACCATGAGCGAGCAAGTGGGTGAATGGGCCAGTTCTGGCTTGGTTAACATTTTGGGTGGTTGCTGTGGCTCGACACCGGCACACATCAAAGCCATCGCCGATGCGATTGCAGGGTTGCCGCCAAGACAACTGCCAACCATTAAACCCGAATGCCGCTTATCCGGTCTTGAAGCTTTTAATATTGGCGATGACTCTTTGTTTGTCAATGTTGGCGAACGCGCCAATATCACCGGATCGGCTAAATTTAAACGCCTCATCCTTAATGAGGAATTTGAGGAGGCACTGGATATTTGCCGCACACAGGTTGAAGATGGCGCGCAAATGGTTGACGTTAACATGGACGAAGGCATGTTGGATGGTAAGGCAGCAATGGAGCGTTTCCTTAAGTTGATTGCCTCTGAGCCCGATATTTCGAGAGTACCTCTGATGGTCGACTCCTCCAAGTGGGAAATTATTGAAGCAGGCCTCAAATGCACTCAAGGCAAACCCGTGGTTAACTCCATCTCTTTAAAAGAAGGAAAAGACAACTTTATTAAATACGCCAATCTTTGCCAGCGTTACGGCGCAGCCATCATCGTTATGGCATTTGATGAAGACGGCCAAGCAGATACGCTAAACAGAAAAATAGAAATTTGCACCAATGCT
Source organism: Gammaproteobacteria bacterium (assembly GCA_050256335.1). Lineage (GTDB taxonomy): Bacteria > Pseudomonadota > Gammaproteobacteria > PS1 > Pseudothioglobaceae > Pseudothioglobus. The sequence goes on from JBBWVS010000006.1 coordinate 5,381, forward strand.
TACAATATTTTGGTGAACGAAGTGGGCTTCCCAGCGGAAGACATTATCTTCGATCCAAACATTTTCGCCATCGCCACAGGTATTGAAGAGCACAATAATTACGGCCTTGATTTCATCGAAGCAACTCGCGTTATTACCGAGACCCTACCTTACGCCAAAGTCTCTGGTGGCGTTTCCAACGTTTCGTTCTCATTCAGAGGTAACAATCCAGTGCGTGAAGCAATTCACTCCGCATTTTTATACCATGCTGTCAATGCTGGTATGACCATGGGTATTGTTAATGCCGGTCAATTGGTGGTTTATGACAACATTGATAAAGATTTAAAAAAAGCGGTTGAAGACATTGTCCTTAATAAAGACGAGGAAGCAGGAGAGCGCCTCGTTGAGCTGGCGCCCAAATTCTCTGGTACCGGTGAAGTGCAAGAAAACAAAAGAGACCTTGAGTGGCGAACATGGCCAGTCGAAAAACGCTTAGAGCACTCTCTGGTCAAAGGCATTACCGAATTTATCGACGCCGATACGCAAGAGGCGCTTAATAAGCTAGGCCGCCCTATTTTTGTTATTGAAGGGCCATTAATGGACGGTATGAACGTTGTTGGCGACCTTTTTGGCGCAGGCAAAATGTTCCTCCCACAAGTGGTTAAGTCGGCGCGTGTAATGAAAAAATCGGTCGCCTATCTTGATCCCTTTTTAGAAGCGGAGAAGCAAGATTTTGGCGCTACTGTTAAGCCAAAAATTCTCATGGCAACGGTTAAGGGCGATGTTCACGATATCGGCAAAAACATTGTTGGCGTGGTGCTTCAGTGCAACAACTTCGAAGTGATTGATCTCGGTGTCATGGTGCCATCCGATACCATTCTCGAGGTTGCCAAAAAAGAAAACGTCGATATTATTGGCCTATCTGGCCTAATCACACCGTCACTTGATGAGATGGTGTTTGTTGGCAAAGAAATGACTCGACACGGTTTTAAGATACCGCTTCTCATTGGTGGCGCAACTACCTCTAAAGCACACACCGCTGTTAAAGTTCAACCCGAGTACGATAAAGGCGTTATCCATGTGCAAGACGCCTCGAAAGCCGTCGGTATTGCTACTTCTTTGCTTTCAAGAGAACGTAAACCAGCACTGCTAAAGAAAATCAATGAAGAATACGAAGGCGTTAGGATTAGACGCGCCAACCGCGGTGCAAGCAAACTAATCAGTCTAGAAAAAGCACGAGCCAACAAACCAAAATTAACCTTTGACTCCGTCGTCAAACCAAAGCAATTGGGTGTGCAAGTGTTTAAAGATTACGATCTCAGCGAAATATTTAAGTTTGTCGATTGGGTACCGTTATTTCGCACCTGGGAGCTCGCAGGGAAATTTCCCGACATTCTCACCGATGAAGTTGTGGGTGAGGCGGCAACACAACTTTTCGCCGACGCAAAAGCCATGTTTAAAAAGGTTATTGATGGCAAACTACTGCAAGCCAATGCAGTGATTGGCATCTTTAAAGCCAATAGTGTCCATGAAGATATTGAAATTTACAATGAAGATGACAGTGCCTTAACAACGCTGAACAATCTACGCCAGCAATTAGACAAAAAAGGCCACACGCCTAACTACTGCTTGAGCGACTTTATCGCCCAAAAAGACAGTGGAAAACAAGATTATATGGGTGCATTTGCAGTGACTGCTGGCATGAATATCGAGCCATTGGTTGAGGCTTATGAGGCCGACCTTGATGACTACAACTCGATCATGGTGAAAGCTGTGGCTGACCGACTCGCAGAAGCGTTTACCGAATTGATGCACCATAAATTACGCACGGATCTATGGGGTTATAGCAACGAGGGTTTTGATAACAAACAGCTAATTGAAGAGAAATACCAAGGCATTCGCCCCGCTCCAGGCTACCCCTCTTGCCCGGAACACAGTGAAAAAGAAAAACTTTGGGCATTGCTCGATGTTGAGAAAAACACCGGCATGACACTCACCAGCAGCCACGCCATGCTGCCAACAGCATCGGTTAGCGGATGGTACTTCGCTCATCCAGAATCACGATACTTTGGCGTCGCCAAAATCAATCAAGGACAACTTGAGGATTACGCTTCTAGAAAAGGTGTTTCAGTCGAACAAGCAGAGCGATTGCTTTCGCCAAATTTAGAGTAATTATCTTTGTCGTTTCGGCGTCTAAATTAAGCAGCTACTTTAGACGGTTAAACTGTTTCAGGTTGCTTGGTTTTAGCCCCGCCCTGAAAAGGCTCAATAGAATCGAGCACTTCA
>JBBWVS010000007.1:0-7033 GCA_050256335.1 Gammaproteobacteria bacterium
ATTAAAGCAGCGAAGAAGATGGTAGAAAGTGAGATTCCTGAAGTTTGGGATATCCTTGAGAAAGTTGTACACCAACATCCAGTACTGCTTAACCGTGCACCGACGCTTCACCGTTTAGGTATTCAAGCGTTTGAGCCATTACTGATTGAAGGCAAAGCGATCCAACTGCACCCACTCGTTTGTACGGCATTTAACGCCGACTTCGACGGCGACCAAATGGCGGTACACGTACCTCTATCTGAAGAAGCGCAATTAGAAGCAAGAACATTGATGCTTGCCTCTAATAACATTCTTCACTTAGCCAGTGGTGATCCGATCATTATTCCGTCACAAGACGTTATTTTGGGTCTTTACTACATGACGCGTGAGATGGTTAACCAAAAAGGCGAAGGTACGATTTTTGCCAACGCCGGTGAAGCTTTAAACGCTTATCAACAAGATGCGGTGTCTCTACATGCTGTGATCAAGCTTCGTGTGCAAGATTACGAGAAGACAGACAACGGTTTTGAGCCAAGTTCAAAGCGTATTGTTGAAACAACAGTGGGTCGTGCAATCTTCTCTAGAATTATGCCAAATGGCTTAAGCTTTGATCTAATCAACGAAGCCTTAACTAAGAAGGTTGTGTCAAACTTAATTCACGTTTGTTATCGTACGCAAGAGCTTAAAAAAGTGGTTATTTTTGCCGACCAAATGATGTACATGGGCTTTGACTATTCAACGAAGTCGGGCATCTCATTCTGTTCGAATGACATGATCATTCCTGAAGAAAAAGAAGAGATGATCAAGTCTACTAACGCAAAAGTCAAGCTTGTGCAAGATCAATACAACAGCGGCGTTCTGACAGATAAAGAGCGCTATAACAAGGTGATTGACCTGTGGTCGCGTACTTCTGAAGAAGTGGCCAAAGCGATGATGGGTAAAATTGGCTTTGAAGACATTACCGATGCCAACGGCAAAACGGAAAAGAAACCGTCGTTTAATTCAATTTTCATGATGGCTGACTCTGGTGCGAGGGGTTCTCCGGCACAGATCAGACAGTTGGCTGGTATGCGTGGTCTAATGGCCAAGCCAGACGGTTCTATTATTGAAACGCCGATTACTTCAAACTTCCGTGAAGGTTTGGATAATATGCAGTACTTTATTTCAACCCACGGTGCTCGTAAAGGTCTAGCAGATACAGCCCTTAAAACAGCCAACTCAGGTTACTTAACACGTCGTTTGGTTGACGTTGGTCAGGATCTTGTAATCACTGAAGCTGAGTGCGGTACTGAAAACGGTCTAATCATGAAAGCTGTGATTGATGGTGGTAACGTTGCTCAAACATTGGGTGCAGCAGTGCTTGGTCGTGTTGTGGCACAGGATATTGCTTATCCAAATACTACCGATTTGTTCTTGCCGAAAGGTCATTTGATTAGTTTGAGTGATTCTGACAAAATTAATGAGTTGGGTATTGAGTCCATCAAAGCTCGCTCTCCGATTACTTGTGATACAAGTTACGGCGTGTGTTCTTCATGCTATGGTAATGATATGGCGCGTGGCCACAAGATTGGTGTGGGTGAAGCGATTGGTGTTATTGCAGCTCAGTCTATTGGTGAGCCGGGCACACAGTTAACGATGCGTACATTCCATATTGGTGGTGCGGCAAGCTCATCAACTGCGGTGAATAGTATTTATAGTAATATTGATGGTGTTGTTCACTTTGAAAAAATGAAATCTATTCAAAACGCGAGTGGTGATTTGGTGGTGGTTTCGCGTTCTGCAGAGGCTTCAATTCGTAACGAATTAGGTCAAGAAAAAGAACGCTACAAGCTTCCTTATGGTGCTTCGGTGCACTTTAAAGATGGTGCAAAAGTTAAAGCAAAAGATAAAATTGTTGACTGGGATCCCCATAATCACCCAGTTATTGCTGAATATTCTGGCAAGATTATTTTTACTGATTTCTCTGAAGGTGTGACTGTTACTAAGGGTGTAGACCCTACAACCGGATTCAATGTCTTTGAAGTAATTGAAGAGGGTGAGAGAGCTGCTGCAGCGAAAGACTTAAAACCAATGATTAAATTGGTCGATGAGAAGGATGACGAGCTCATCTTGTCAACGCATTATCTACCTTCAGGTGTCAAGATAAACTTGGTTGACGGTCAAACAATCGTTGCTGGTGAAATTCTTGGTAAGATCCCGAAAGCTGCTTCCAAGACAAGCGATATTACCGGTGGTCTGCCACGTGTTGCCGACTTGTTCGAAGCTCGTAAAGCGAAAGATCATGCAATCCTAGCTGAAACGTCAGGTGTGATTAGTTTTGGCAGTCCCACAAAATCTAAAGTACGATTACTGATTACTGATGAGATGGGTGAGGCAACAGAAATGATGATTCACCAATGGCGTGTCATCAATGTATTCGATGGTGAAAACGTTGAGAAAGGTGATGTGATATCCGATGGTCCATCAAACCCGCACGATATCCTTCGTTTACTAGGCGTTGAAGCTTTGGCCAACTATGTTGTCAAAGAAGTGCAAGCGGTTTATCGCCTACAAGGTGTGAAAATCTCTGATAAGCACATTGAAGTGATTGTGAAGCAAATGTTGAGAAAAGTCGAAATTCTTGATCAAGGTGATTCTATATACGTCAACGGTGAAACGGCTGAATACGTGCGTGTTATTGAGAAGAATAGGCAATTGAAAGCGCAAGGTAAAGATGTCATTAAGTACCAAAGATTGTTAATGGGTATTACTAAGGCGTCATTGTCAACAGAGTCGTTTATCTCTGCTGCGTCATTCCAAGAGACAACTCGAGTGCTGACAGAAGCTTCAATTACAGGACGTATAGATGGACTAAGGGGCCTAAAAGAAAATGTTATCGTTGGTCGTCTGATTCCAGCAGGTACTGGCTTTACTTACCACCAAGAGAAGAAACGTCGTCGTGCAGAAGAGACGATGCTTGTTACTGAGGCTGAAGAGGCACTAGCAGCGCAACTCAGTGAAGTTGGGGCTGTGCAAAGCGAAGAGTCTTAAGTTTTTTTCTAAAAACCCTTCTGAGTATTATGCTTAGAAGGGTTTTTTATTGGGCGCAGGTAAATATGTCCCTGCAAAACCCTTTGTCCTATCGCTAAAGCAAACCACAGTTTTTCTGGGTAAGTTAAAATGCTTCCATGGAAAAATCACACTTTGGCGAACTCGTCGATCAAGGCTTTAACCACATTCCCGTTTCTCGGGAGTTAATCGTTGATACTGATACCGCTTTGTCGTTGTATTTAAAGCTCGCTAATAACCCTTATAGTTATTTTTTAGAGTCTGTTCAAGGTGGTGAAAAGTGGAGTCGCTATTCTTTTATTGGACTTTATGCGCAAACTGTTATTAAGGTGTTTGATTACCAAGTAACGATTGAGAAAAATGGCGACATTGTAGAAACGCATCAAGTTGAAGATCCGCTACACTGGATTGAGAAATATCAGGCGCAATTTAAGGTGCCAAAATTAGACAATCTAACCGTTTTTAATGGTGGCTTAGTAGGTTATTTCGGGTATGAAATTATTCGCTACATTGAACCAAGGTTAGCTCACTTGGATAAACCAGATGAACTCAATATCCCCGATATTCTGCTCATGCTTTCCAACGATTTATTGGTTTTTGACAACTTATCCAGCACTGCACATATCATTACTCATGTTAATCCCAAGGAGGGCAGTTATGAGGATGCAATCGCTCGTTTGGATGAGATTGAAGCGCAAATAAAAGAACCGCTAGTAGAGAAAACAAGTGAGCCGGTCAATATTAAATCGGAGGATTTTGTCTCGAGCTTTGGCCGTGAGAATTTTATGCGCTCTGTCGAAGATATTCAGAAATACATTGTTGCTGGTGACGTTATGCAAGTTGTGCCTTCACAACGTCTTAGTTGTGAATTTAAGGCGAAACCGATTGACCTTTATCGTCAACTCAGAATTCTCAATCCATCGCCATATATGTACTTTTTGAATCTGGATGAAGTCATTATTGTTGGATCATCGCCAGAAATTTTAACGCGAGTTGATAACAACAATATTGCCACGGTAAGACCTATAGCAGGTACGCGACCTCGAGGTAAAACCAATGAAGAAGATTTAGCATTAGAAGTGGATTTATTATCTGATAAAAAGGAAATTGCAGAGCACTTGATGTTAATTGATCTGGGTAGAAATGACTTGGGTAGAATCGCCAAGACAGGTACGGTAACACTGACCGATAAAATGTTTATTGAGCGTTATTCTCATGTTATGCATATTGTTTCTAATGTCGAATGCGAACTGCAAGATGACATGAGTGCTATGGACGTGCTTAGGGCAACATTCCCAGCCGGCACTTTAAGTGGTGCACCAAAGGTTCGAGCGATGGAAATAATTAACGATATTGAACCATTAAAGCGTAATATTTATTCTGGAGCTATTGGTAATCTCTCATGGCACGGTGGTATGGATTTAGCGATTGCTATTCGAACGGCTGTGATTAAAGACGAAACACTTTATGTGCAAGCCGGTGCTGGTATTGTTTATGACTCAGTACCTGAATCCGAATGGCAAGAAACAATGGATAAGGCGCAAGCCCTTATTAAAGCCGCTGAAAAAATATAGAAGCCTTGTTACTTCTAGGTTTTAAAAAAACAATCAATTATTACCAAAAAATCTCTAAGCTAGAGAGGCCTTTGTTTGTAAAATAAGGACTCTTAATTAGCTACAAAGGCCTTATTACCTTCAATGCAAGATTCAGCTTTTGTTCATTTACAGTGTCAGAGCGAATATTCTGTTAAGAATAGTCTGATTCGTATACCAAAATTGATAGAAAGTATCAAGCAGGCTGGCATGAATGCTGTCGCATTGACCGACGAGATCAGTCTTTTTTCTGCTGTTAAGTTTTATCAAAAAGCTCGTGCTAAAGGTATTAAACCACTATTTGGCGCAAAAATGTCACTGAGTTCTGATGAGGGTCGCTACAATGTTCTGCTGCTCTGTCAAAACCATCAAGGTTATCTTAATCTGTCTGAGCTGATTTCAAAAGCCTACCTTAATCAACATGGAATTGAAGGCCCGAGTATTACTGAGGCAGAACTTGAAGATCACAACACTGGCTTGCTGTTGATTGCAAGTCCGGTAAGTTCGGATGTTGCTCAATTATTACTCACCAACCAAGGGGGGCTTGCCAGAGAAAAAGCGTGCAAATGGCAGAAGCTTTTTGGCAATCGTTATTATTTTGCTGTGCAAAGAACGCTTAGAGCGAATGATGAACAGCATCTTCATCTCGCGATTGATTTGGGTGTTGAATTAGGCATTCCTGTTGTTGCTACTAATGATGTTCAATTTTTATTACAGAGTGACTATGAGGCGCACGAAGCAAGAATCTGTATTGCGCAGGGTGGTTTGTTAGATGATGCTCGACGAGCTAAGCATTTTAACGAAGCTCAGTATTTAAAAAGCGCCGATGAAATGGCGGCATTATTTGCAGATTTTCCTCAGTTATTGTCCAACACGGTTGAAGTAGCCAAGCGTTGTAATTTGCATTTTGAATTGTTTCAGAAAAACTACTTGCCTGTTTTTCCGACACCCAAGGGCATGTCTATTGCTAGATTTTTTGAGCAAGAATCTAAGCAAGGGCTTAGCAAGCGACTAAAGGATAAAAAAGTCGATAAAGAGATTTATGCAGAACGTTTGCAATTTGAACTTTCGGTTATCCTGAAAATGGATTTCCCTGGCTACTTTCTAATTGTTTCCGACTTTATTCGCTGGGCAAAAGAAAATGGTATTCCTGTTGGGCCAGGAAGGGGTTCGGGAGCAGGCTCTTTGGTGGCTTGGGCGTTGTTAATTACCAATGTTGATCCGATTGAACACGAACTGCTATTTGAGCGCTTTTTAAACCCAGAGCGCGTCTCGATGCCTGACTTTGATATTGATTTCTGTACCGATCGTCGAGACGAGGTGATTGAGTATGTTTCTCGTAAGTACGGCCAAGAAAAAGTATCGCAAATTATCACCTACGGCACGATGGCTGCCAAAGGCGTGGTTCGCGATGTGGGTAGGGTGCTGGGCCATCCTTATGGCTTTAGTGATACGATTTCAAAACTCATTCCAAATGAACTTAAAATGACTTTGGACAAAGCACTGCAAGATTCGCCAGATCTTAAATCACGTTACATCTCAGAAGAAAGTGTCACCACCTTGATTGATCTTTCTCAAGATCTTGAAGGTTTGGTAAGAAATGTCGGCACCCATGCGGGTGGTGTTGTTATTGCGCCGAGTAAGATCAGCGACTTTTGTCCAATTTACAAAGGTCCGGGTGAGGGTGATGTGGTGGTTTCCCAGTTTGATAAAGACGACGTTGAAGCGGTTGGTTTGGTGAAGTTTGACTTTCTAGGTTTGTCGAATTTAACCGTTATCGATAAAGCCGTTAAGATGATTTTTAACAAAGGTTTAACGGACGAGTTAATCGACATTGATACTCTATCTTTAGATGATCCAGCGGTATATGAGTTGCTGCAACGTTGCGACACGACTGGTATTTTTCAGCTGGAATCTGATGGTATGCGCGGCTATTTGAAAAAACTCCAAGCCGATAATTTTGAAGATATTGTTGCTATGTTGGCGCTTTATCGCCCTGGCCCACTTGACGCCGGAATGGTAGACGACTACATTAACGTTAAGCATGGTGCCAAAGTAAAGTACCCACACCCAATGCTGGAAGAAATATTAAAACCGACCAATGGTGTGTTTCTCTATCAAGAGCAAGTGATGAAGTCGGCACAAGTGATGGCGGGTTACTCTTTAGGTGGTGCCGATTTGTTGCGTCGAGCGATGGGTAAGAAAAAAGTAGAAGAAATGGCCCAGCAGCGACAGGTGTTTGTCTCTGGTGCTGCTAATAAAGGCATCAAGGAAGAAAAAGCAAATGAGATTTTTGATCTCATTGATAAGTTTTCAGGCTACGGTTTTAACAAATCTCATTCGGTTGCTTACGCTTATATTTCATATCAAACGGCTTGGTTGAAATCACATTATCCAGCACCTTTTATGGCCTC
>JBBWVS010000008.1:0-8012 GCA_050256335.1 Gammaproteobacteria bacterium
TATTTTGATTGTAAAGCGTCTTTCAATAGAGATAAACTCACTGCCCCAGTCCTGACTCCCTTCTGCAGAGAACACCTCGTTGTCCGCCTTGATTCTCATTTAAGATTCTATTTAAACCATGATACTACTTTATAACAATCAAATTAATAACAAATCTCTAATCCAGATAAAACTTAAGGGTTATAACTAATCAACCCGCTGAGGTTTTTGACTGCCCCTTGCAAAATCAAATCCAAGCATTCTTATTGAAACGAAACGCTAAGTTTTTCGTCTGTTTGAGCAAAGCGAGTTCAGAAAAACTAGTGGAGTGAAATTAGAAGGATTGAGATTGTTTTGAGGGTGACTTCTTTTTGGATACTTTGTCTGCTCATCAGAAAAAGTATCAGGGCCTAAGGAGAAAAATTGATAATTTTTCGAAAAGGATTTAAGCTTTTATAAATCGAAAAGCGTACAATGATTTTTTCGATTTCTATTCTGAACATGTTTAAAAAACCCCTAAAAATTAAGTTACTAGCGTTAATTGGATTGCTGTTTTTTTCGCCGGCCTCCATTGCAAATGCTGAGGGAGATCGACTACTGGGTTTTTGGTTTACAGAAAACGACAATGCCACAGTGGAGATATATCGTCAGGGTGATGCGTATTTCGGCAGAATTGCCGCACTAAAGAATCCATTGTATGCGCACGACACTACGACAGGCTTGGCAGGCCAGCCAAAAGTTGATCGCAATAACTCCGACCTAGATAAACAGAATCGACCCATTGTCGGTTTAAATTTATTAAGAGATTTTGCTTATGTCGGAAACAATAAGTGGCGAAAGGGCAAAATTTACGATCCAGAGAATGGCAAAGATTACGATTGTAATATCAAATTAAAGAATGATGGCTCTCTATCTGTTAGGGGTTATATTGGTTTTTCATTGTTTGGTCGAACCACAATTTGGCGTAGAACAACCAAGCCTGCATAGTTAATTCAATCATGGATTTTCACTTTCAATGATGCCGACTTTTAACAATAAAACGGTTTTTATTACCGGCGGTAGTCGCGGAATCGGAAAGGCGGTTGCTCTTGGCTTTGCAAAAAATGGTGCTAATGTCGTTATCAATTATTGCTCCAATATTGATGCTGCTGAGCAAGTGGTTCGTGAGATCGAGTCGATGGGCAGCAAAGCGCTTGCTGTAAAAGGCGATATCTCTAGTAAAAAAAGTGTGCAGAAGATGCGAGACACAGCTCTTGCAGTGTTCGATACGATTGATATTCTTGTTAATAATGCCGGCATTAATAAAGACAACTCTTTTTTAGAGATGACTGAAGACGAGTGGGACAGGGTGATTGCTGTTAATTTAAAAGGGCCATTTCTGTGCTCGCAGGTGTTTGGTAAACTTATGATCGACCAAGGTAGCGGTAAAATTATTAATATCTCTGCAGTGACGGGTGTTCAGGCTAGACTGGGTGCACCCAATTACTGCACCTCAAAAGCAGGGCTTAATATGCTCACTAAGTGTATGGCCATTGAGTTAGCCCCCTCGGTGCAGGTGAATGGTATTGGGGTGGGATTTATTGAATCTACGTTGGTGCGAGAGGTATTTAGCCAAGAGCAACTGGATGCCGTGAATAAAGCCACGCCACTGAACAGAATGGGCTCAAAAGACGAAATCGCTGAATTGGTGTTATATTTGGCATCGAGCGGTTCTAACTTTATGACCGGCCAAACCCTCGCGCTTGATGGTGGAAAAATTTTGACTTAATGAGAAGGATTCGGATAAATGAATATTAAATTATTTATAACTGGCGGCACGATTGATAAAGTTTATAACCAATCCAACGGTGAGTTGGCATTTAAAGAAACGCATTTTCCAGAAATGCTTTTACGAGCAAGAGCCGAGGTCGAAATAAGTTCAGAAGTGCTGATGTTAATAGACAGTTTGGATATGGTGAACGCTGACCGCGAGTTGATACTCAAGCGTTGCCTAGAGTGTGATGAAGATAGGATTTTAATTACTCATGGCACCGACACGATGTGCGAGACCGCCAAGCTCCTGGGTGAGAGTGACTTAAATAAAACAATCGTGCTGTTTGGCGCAATGGTACCTTATGCGGTGAGTAATTCCGATGCTTTGTTTAATTTGGGTTGCGCGCTTGGATCGGTGCAGTTGCTTGAGTCGGGTGTATATGTGGCGATGAATGGTAGGGTGTTGCCTTGGGCTGACGTGCAAAAAAATAGGGACTTGGGTGTATTTCAACCACTAAGCCCCTAAGGGGAAGATCTTTACTGCAATAGTTTTAAAATTATTGTTGTAAAGACCTCCCTTATTGGAAAGTGCTACTTTGCGCTATCCATCATGTATTGAATAACAGATTTAAGTTCGTTGTCTGAACAGTCAGAACAACCACCTTTCGGCGGCATTGCGCCTGTACCAGCAATAGCAACTTGAAGGACATCATCAATACCACGCTCAATTCTCGGCGCCCAATCAGCTAGCGAGCCAAACTTCGGTGCACCCATAGCGCCGGTGCCATGACAACCTTGGCATCTTGCATAAAGCTCCTCGCCTGAACGCTCAGTATCGCCTGTTGATGCAACAGCGCTTTCAACGCTTACCTCACCCACTGGCTGAATACGCTCTAGTGTTGCACTGTCAGTGGTAACCTCAACTGCATCATCGGTAGAGCCGCCAAAGAATTTGAAAGCAATGAACACCATTACAATCAACCAGACTGCTAACATTAGCTTACTTACTCCTTTTGCACCTTGACTCATTTTTCTTCCTTCATAATCAGATTAAATTCCGGCATATTATACATTTGGTTATAATAACTTGCACTCGAATACACCATAAATATGCTTAATATTAGTCTCCACCGCAGCTTCAATCTTCTCAAGATAAGTACTTGGTTCACGGCCATTGCGTCATTGTTATTGTTGAGTGTTGTGGCTTTCTTTGTACTCTTTCCACAAACTATGAAGGGGCCTCTTGAGCAGAGACTCTCCAACGCCACGGGTTTGGACGTCAGTATCAAGCGTCTTGCATTAGAATTTATTGACAACGAGTTGGTATTGGCTGTACACGGACTCGATGTTGGTGCAAAAGGTCTAAATCCAATCGTTTCTATGGATGTGCTTCGCTGGAATGTTAGCCTTTCTGCACTTATAGATGGCATTGAGATCCCTGGGCACATTGATATTAATGAGCTAACTGTTGACGCAAACTTAATTGAATCCTATATGGCATTTATTGATACTGATGCTGTTTTCTCTAGTACCGGCCTCTCGAGTTTGTTGGCATTGGAAACTTTATTCATCAACAAGACTATTATTCTTGGAGAAAATGCGCATCAGCTCGCACCGATTGAACTAAAAAGAAACAAACAGAAAATCACCTTCTCGATGGAAAACCAAGCGCTGATGACCAGCGTTCAAGCACTAAAGATTGGTAACACTGTAGACATAAAAACCAGCGTTGATGTCACTATGGCTCAAGAGGATAGTATGGCTGTTTTTCCATTCTCTATTAAAAATGCTGATTTTAACCTTTCTGCTCAGCTCAAAATATTCTCAGAGAAAGGAAGTATGTTTCTTGAATTTGAAAGTTATGTCGATCAGATTAATGTTGCTAAAATTCAACAAAATATACCCGAAGCATTGGCAAATACCCAAAGTGCTGTTTGGTTAAGCCAATCATTAAATTCAGGTGTGGTCAAAAACGTCATGTTTACTACACGCTTTAATTTGTCTGACGAACAAAGCGTGCCAATAACCACATTTAGCGCAGATCTTGTTGATGCTCAATTGACAATGGACTCCAAATGGCCGCCAATTACTGGGCTTAATGCCAGAGTTTCTTTTACCAATAATTACATACAAATTACAGGTAAAGATGCTAAAGTTGGCGATATTGACATCAGTTATTTAAATATTTCAGCGCATAATTTTGGCCAAGATGATGCAAAAATAATCGCTCATGGGCGTATTGACTCAACCAGTGAACAAGTAGCGGCATTTATTAAAAAATCCCCAGCCTCAGAAGCCACAAAATCCTTTATTGATCAGTTTGAGCTCACAGGTAATATTTGGGGTAATGTTATTATTGAGGCGCCTTTTAATGAAGACCAGGGCCAAGAAGTTTTGTTGAATTGTGATATGTTTGTCACGGACAATCAATTAAGTTTGCTCGAAGGTAAAATAAAGATTGACAATTACAGCTCTCAAATTTCTTACCACGATGACATTCTTCAAACTAGAGGTATAGGTGATATAGGTGGTGTTCCATTTGATTTGTCAATTAATCCTGATGAATGGATAGATGATAATACTTCAAAATTTAAGGTGGCGATGAAACAGAGAGACGGCGACCTTGAGGCGTTTGTCACTCAAGAAGGCGATAGTAAGTGGCATGCGCAAATTAATTCTGAAGATGTTGAGGTGGGCGTTTATTTGTATCCGCACCCTAAAGGACTTGTGATTGTTGAGTTGCACGACCTTAGAATGGCCGATATTGACGAAATCAAAAGTCCATGGAATTTTTTACCAGGTGATTTTCCTAGCTTTCACTTGATCTCAAAGAATGCCGAAATTAATGGTAGTGCGATTCCAAATTTCGAAGCAGATTTGATTAGCAAAGAACAAGTGATGCAAATTCAGAGCCTTAGGTTTGAAGATATTGGCGTCAGTGATAAGGAATTGATTTTTAATGGCGATTGGATGGATGGAAAAACCATCCTTAGGGCTAAGGCCTCACACCACAATCTATCGGACTTCTTAGAAAGGTTTGGCATTGAAGAGCCCGTGAGTGGTGGTAAATTCACCACAGATATTCGCCTTTATTGCGATTGCGCACCATGGGAAATTTCAACCACTAAAGTGAGTGGCTTTATCAAAGTGGATATTGAAGAGGGTGTGTTTACTGAGCAAGACCCAAGTTTCTTTAAATTGCTGTCTTTTGTTAGTTTGGATTCAATTGCTAGTCGTATGAAGCTCGATAAGAGTGAGCTAAAAGAGCAAGGCTTTGCTTACGATAGGATTAATGTGAAATTACTATTTGGTGATGCAAAGGCCCGTATTTATGATTTTCATATTGAGAGTAAAGACAGTGAAATCGAATTATCAGGCTATGCTGACTTAATTAATCGGGATTATAATTTAGTCGCTACCGTCAGACCTTCTATCGCTGACAGCGTCCCTTTGGCTACTTATCTTGCTGGCGGCGGTCTTGCTGGACTTGGTATCTGGGCAGCTGATAAATTACTATTTGGTGGTGAAATCATTGGCAAGTTGTTTAATGAAGTTTTGGAATTTAACTACACAATTACCGGGCCTTGGTCTGAACCTATTATTCAATCTCAAGTGTCGGGAGAGACCATATGATTATGATCCAACAGTTGCTCGATGATCACAGCATCAATCAGGAGGGTGTTTTTGATTTACTTACCTCGCTCTCTGAAACGGGTGCCGATTATGCCGATTTATATTTCCAACATTCAGAGGCCGAGTCTTGGGTGCTTGATGAAGGTATTGTTAAAGATGGCTCGTACCACATTAGTCATGGTGTGGGTGCACGTAGTGTTGTCGGCGATAAAACAGGGTTTTCTTATTCAGACAATCTCAACTTAAAAGCCATTCAAGGAGCGATTGACTTTGCTAAAGGTATTTCAGATACTCAACGCTCTCATCAACCGAAAATCCTACAAGAGAAATCTTCACGAGCAAAATATCCAGCGCTTAGTCCATTGGGTAGTTTGACTCCAGAAGAGAAGGTTGATGTACTGCGCCAGATTGATGTGATTGCTAGGAAAGAGAAAACAGTAAAACAAGTAAGCGCCTCACTTTCGGGTGCTTACAGTGAAATTTTAATTGCCTCAACCGACGGCGTTTATCAAATGGATTGCCGTCCTATGGTTCGAATTAGTGTCAGTGTTGTTGTTGAAAAAAATGGCCGAGTAGAGCAGGCCTCAAGCGGCGGCGGCGGTCGTTACGATTATCGCTATTTTGTCGATAATGGCTTTATAGAAATCTATACTCAGGAAGCTGTTCGCCTGGCCTTAGTTGCACTGGAATCGGAGGATGCACCTGCTGGAAAAATGCCAGTGATTCTTGGCTCTGGCTGGCCGGGTGTATTATTGCATGAGGCGATAGGGCATGGTCTTGAAGGAGACTTTAATCGCAAAAAAACCTCCGTTTTTAGTGGTAAGATTGGTCAGAAAGTTGCCAATGAAAAATGCACGATTGTCGATAATGGCACGATTGCTAACCGTAGAGGTAGCCTGACCATTGATGATGAAGGTACGCCGACTCAAGAGACTGTTCTAATTAAAGATGGTGTTCTGAAAGGCTATATGTTCGATAAGCTTAATGCCAGACTCATGGGCGAGTCAAGTACGGGTAACGCCAGACGTGAATCTTATGCGCATATTCCTATGCCAAGAATGACCAACACTTACATGCTAAGTGGTGATGACAGTTTTGAAGATATGATTGCCTCGGTTGACAATGGCATTTATGCCAAGAATTTTGATGGCGGTCAAGTCGACATTACCAATGGCAAGTTTGTCTTTTCTGCCAATGAAGCCTATTTGATCAAAAATGGCAAAATCACCAAGCCGATTAAAGGGGCAACATTGATTGGTGTTGGCGATGAAGTCTTGCACCAAATATCCATGGTTGGAAACGACTTAAAGCTAGACCCGGGTATAGGTGTTTGCGGCAAAGAAGGACAAAGTGTGCCGGTCGGTGTTGGTCAGCCAAGCTTGAAGCTGGACTCTCTCACCGTCGGTGGCACGCAACTCAGCACTTAAGCCCACGTTTTCGGATTTTCTGTGTGTTTTCAACACCAACTTTCTCGCTGTTTTACGATTAAGTTGTTATAATATTCGCACCCCTAATCCGAGCAAGAAAAAGTGTTAGAAAATTATTTACCGATTGCAGTATTTATATTCCTAGGCATCGCATTTGGCGTTGGTCTAACCTTGATTGGTTACCTTCTTGGTCCAAGCAAGCCATACGAAGAAAAAAATTCACAATTTGAGTGCGGTTTCCCCGCATTTGAAGACTCTAGAATGCACTTCAATGTTCGCTACTATTTAGTGGCAATCCTTTTTATCCTTTTTGACTTGGAAGTTGCATTCTTTATCCCTTGGGCTGTTGTGCAGGCCAAGCTTGGATGGTTTGGGTTTATTGGCATGTCTATCTTCTTACTATTGCTCGTTGTTGGTTTTATTTTCGAGTGGAAGAAGGGAGCGCTAGAGTGGGAATGATAAACTTCGCTTTTTCACCTTTTACCACGTTATGTTTGAAAAATATTCAGTCACATAGCGACAACTATACTCCTTTATATTTTTTGCAACATACCTTGCAGAAGGCAAGAATACTCGCTTATTTTATTTTTTCAAACCTAATTACAAAAACTCATCATGGCTATTGAAGGTTTAATGAAAGAGGGGTTTATTACCACCTCACTCGACAAAGTAATTAATTGGGCGCGTACAGGCTCTTTGTGGCCAATGACGTTTGGTTTGGCATGTTGTGCGGTTGAAATGATGGAGGCGGGCTCGTCGCGCTACGACCTCGACCGTTTTGGTATCGTTTTTAGACCAACGCCTCGACAATCCGACTTGATGATTGTTGCTGGCACCCTAACCAACAAAATGGCACCAGCGCTGCGCAAAGTTTACGACCAAATGCCAGAGCCAAGATACGTGATATCCATGGGTTCTTGCGCTAACGGCGGTGGTTACTATCACTACTCTTATGCGGTGGTTCGTGGTTGCGATCGAATTGTACCGGTTGACGTGTACGTGCCGGGTTGCCCACCTACTGCCGAAGCTTTGCTTTATGGCATCATGCAGTTGCAGGATAAGATTCGTCGAACCAACACCATTGCACGAACCTAGAATATGAGCGAATTAAAACAACAATTAAGTGACGTTTTTGGCGTTGAGGGTATTACCGAAGCATACGGAGAGCTCACATTAACCATTGATAGTGGTGCCATTATCGAAACATGCACGAAATTAAGA
>JBBWVS010000009.1:0-11200 GCA_050256335.1 Gammaproteobacteria bacterium
GCTAACAAGTTTTTGATACCCGAAGACAATGTGTTCTTCAAGCGAGTCGCGCCCATTTCATAGGCGAGGAAACCCGCGTGAATCAACATCATCAGTGGTATCGATAAAAAATAGTACGTCTCAGCAAACATGGTGTTTGTGATCTGTGCCATTTGTGTAACCGCCTCTAGATTAGCGGTCAATAGTGCAATTTGTTCTTCCAAAATTACTCTCCTTTAGTATTAAAAAAAACAACTTTTTTTTCTTAGCAGGCACATTTCTACACCCACCAAAAACAGTATATAGCATCAAATCAACAATAAAAGACTTATATTGAACTTTTTTGCAGAACAGAAAATAGTTCATGTTGCATGGCAATTTACTAGATAAATTTTGCAGTTAATTGCTCTTTGATTCGATTTTTCAACCTTGAGGTAGAATTATTTAGGCAAAACTGGTACTGCCCACTGTCTGCATTCAGCTCGTAATCTTGCGACCAATTTCGTTGATTTTTAGCCAAAGATTGAACACTATCAACAATAAACAACACCTCCTTATCTGTCATTGTTGGGTGCAGAGATACCCTTATCCAGCCGGGCTTTTGTGACAAATCACCGATGTCAATCCTATCGGTAATTGTTTTGGATTGTGCTTGGTCAATACCAAAAAGATGATGACCATAAGTGCCCGCACACGAACACCCACCTCGACACTGAATGCCAAAACGATCGTTGAGCATGCGCACACCTAAGTTGTAATTAAGTTCAGCGACGCAAAAAGAGAAAATCGCCAGTCTATCGAGTCGATTGGACTCCAAAACCAGTAAATTTGAGATATTGGATATTCCATCAAAAAAGAGATTATTCAAGTAATGCTCTCTCTTTTGAATGTTTTCTACTCCCATCTCGAGCTTTAAACTAATACACATTGCCGCCTTAATTGTTTGTAAAAAAGCCGGTGTACCCCCATCCTCTCTAACCTCAATATCCTCAAAGTACTTATGCCCACCCCAAGGGTTGGTCCACTCAACCGTGTCACCACCAGGATGATCGGGCACCTCATTGTGATAAAGCGCGCTATTAAAGACCAATACACCACTAGAGCCAGGGCCACCTAAAAACTTATGAGGTGAGAAAAAGATAGCGTCTAAATGCACGCCCTGCTCTTCGGGGTGCATATCAATATCAACATAAGGCGCTGAACAAGCGTAGTCAACAAAACAATAGCCATGCGCCTCGTGCATAAGTTTAGCAATTTGATGAATCGGTGTTCCAATGCCAGTAACGTTAGAGCAAGCTGTCACCGATGCAATTTTCATCGGCCTCTCCTTATACTTACCCAGCAAAGCCGTGAGCGCCTGCAAATCCACCAAGCCATCCCCATTCGGTGGAATCACCTCAACCGTGGCAATCGTTTCCAGCCAACTGGTGTGGTTCGAGTGGTGCTCCATATGGGTGACAAACACCACCGGTCGCTCAGCTTCTTTTAAGTGATGCTGTGGTGCGTTACTACGAAAGCCCAATATTCTTTGAAATTTATTAACAACGCCCGTCATCCCAGAATCAGTAGTCAGAATCACATCAGTGCTCGACGCATTAACGTGTTCTTTGATTAATTTCTGGGCACTTTTGTAGGCGTGGGTCGTTGCCATACCGGTGTCACTCGCCTCGGTGTGCGTATTGGCAACATAGGGCATAATTTCTTCTTGGATGCGCTTCTCAATTGGCAAATAATTACGCCCACTCGCCGTCCAGTCGGCATAAACAATAGGCCTTGAAGTGCCATCTGGCGACTCAATACAAGCATCGATGCCAATAATGCCTTGACGAAATTGTGAGAAATATTGCTCTAACATGAGAAAAAACTATCCATTTTTATTTGACTGATTATTTTACGTAGTAATAAAAGCTTCAAGAGTGTCTCAGCAGAAAGTCGCGCACTTTACTACCAACCTCACTTGGCGCCTCCATTAATAGTGAGTGTTTATAATTATCAAGAATAACGAGCTCTGAATCTGGCAGGGCAGAATGAATCAGTTGATTGAGTTTTGGACTACAACCACCATCGTTCTCGCCAGTTAGCACCAAGCAAGGTTTTTTAATGGTGGACAACCAAGACGCCATTTCGGTTTCTGCGTAAATTCTAAAAACCTCTAAAAATACCTCGTGATCCGTCGCTAAGACTTGCTTTAAACGAAAATCAACCTTCTCTGGATTATTGGCAATAAAGGCATCGGTAAACCAACGATTAACCAAAGTGCTGAGCACTGCTTTAATGCCCTTCTCATTCATGCTGGTAAGCACCGCCCTAACTTTAGCGCTGTCGTCGTCGCTGCGAAAAGCAGCAGTTGACAATAAAGAAACACTGAGTGTGTGTCGTGAATAGGCTTTAGCATAAGCCGGACCAATCATACCGCCCAAAGAATGACCAACAATATGGATTTTATCGATATCAAGTTTGCGACGTAGCAATTCAAGGTCTTCTACGAGAACTTCCAACGAATAAGGCAACTCACCTTTGGGCGATTCTCCATGACCTCGCAGATCGTAACTTATACAAGTAAAGTCATTTTCTAGGTACGGCTGTATGCTATCCCATGCTGTTCGCCTTGCGCCAATACCGTGCACCAAAAAAACAGCCGGGCCATTCCCAGCCACCTCAAACGCACAATCAACACGGGTCATTATTTGTTAATCAGGGTATTTATCTGCACACAGCTCACCGCCCACACCCCAATCTTGCTTTTCAACGTCACTGATGACTACGGTAACGGAGGCGGGTGTGCCGCCGCAAGTGCGAACAAAACTCTCAGTTAATTCTTTTACCAGTTCACGTTTTTGATCACGTGTTCGGCCCGGAAACATTTCTACTTTGATGATGGGCATATAGCACTCCCTAGTTATTTATTAGTAAAATGAGGCATTACCTCTTCTGAAAATCTTTGAATGGAGTTCATTGTGTCTCCATGACTTGCACCAAAGTTCATATTAAGAATCATCCGATCAATACCGATTTCGCGATACAACGACAGCTGATCAATCATCTCCTCGGGGGTGCAAATCAACAAGCTGTCCGCCAATTCTTCCATGGTTTGCTTTCTTGGAAGAATTTCAATCATGCCATTTTTTACTACGCCCGGCCCAGTAAAAACATTATCAAAACGTGCAAAATACTCATAAGCTTGCTCAAGCTTCGCTTTTTTATCCGCTTCATTATCTACAATAAAAGCACCCCTAGATAGCGACAAGGTTAAATCCTTACCATCATCACCCATTTCAGCCTTAGCCCTATTAAAGCTGTCTACTTGGTCAAGCATTAATTGATGGTTACCAGCTAGCGGTGTCGTCATGATATGAAAACCACGCTTGGTGCAAGCATAAATCCCCTCAGGGTTTAACACCGCCATCATAATTGGCGGACCATTCTTAGTCATTGGTCTTGGCATGACCGTTAAAGAGTCAAAATTGTAAAAATCGCCCCTCCAAGAAACTTCTTCTTCTGCAAAAAGCGTGGTTAACACGTCCAATGATTCATTAAATTTGTCTCGAGATTCCTCGAGTGGCGAGCCCAAGAGCGCCATTTCACAAGCAAAAGCACCTCTGCCGACACCCAGTATTAATCGATCGTCGGTAAACATTTGCGCCGCAATCACTTCGCCTGCGTAAATACGCATATCATGAATTGGCAAAACCCCAACGGCAGTTATAATTTTGATGTTTTTTGTCGCCCCAGCAATTTTTACCGCAAACTGCAAAGGTGCGGGCATCATCAAAATATTGATTAAATGATGCTCAGTCAGTGCAACACTTTCATAACCGCACTCATCGCACAGAATGGCTTGATCATGCATATCCTGATAAAGCTGATAACCGGTGTACTCCTTAGTGCTCAAGTAAGCTGATAATTGTTGACAGAAGCGCACTCTAAACCTCAAAAAATTCGTGTGAGAATCTTAACACGGTTCAACGAAAATCAAGAACAAAAAATCCAACAGCTGTTATTGATAATAACGATAAGTCGTCAGCTGTTACTCTGCTCTCATTGCCTTTGCATGATAAGCAATATGCTCGCCAATAAAAGTGGCGATGAAATGATAGCTATGATCATAACCCTCTTGCATTCTTAGCTCGAGATTTTGTGATGACTCAGCGCAAGCCTGTGAAAAATTCTCGGGCAGTAATTGCCCATCATCATAAAACTCATCGGCACTGCCCTGATCAATAAGAATATGGGCGATTTTATTGCCCGACCTAACAAGCTCAGTAGCATCGTATTGTTGCCAGTCAGTCCGATTGCCCTCAAGATAGGCAGCAAAACATCCTTGCCCCCAAGCGCCTTCAACTGGGTTGCAAATTGGCGCAAAGGCCGAAACCGATCGGTATTTATCTGGATTCTTTAGTGCACAAATAAGCGCACCGTGACCACCCATTGAATGCCCAGAAATCGAGCGCACGCCGGATGCTAAAGCCAAGTTTTCTTCTAGTAAACTTGGCAATTCACTGACTACGTAATCATACATTTGGTAATGCTTAGCCCACTCGCCCTCAGTAGCATTGACATAAAAACCCGCGCCCTGGCCTAGGTCATAACGCTCGGCTGCATCTGGTACGCCGTCGCCTCTTGGGCTGGTGTCTGGAAACACCAGCGCTATACCGTGCTGTGCAGCGTAGCGCTGCATGCCCGCTTTGGTGCGCGCATTGTCATCGGTACAGGTCAAACCGGATAGCCAATACAATGTTGGCACCTTCGCACTTTCAGCTTCTTGAGGCAAAAACACCGAAAATGTCATCGTGCAATTGCAAGTTTTGGATTCGTGCTCGTAGCGATTTAAGTGGCCAGAGAATTCTTTAATGGATTCAATTAATTTCATATTTTTTAGAAGATAATAACCGAGCGAATACTTTCGCCACTGTGCATTAAATCAAATGCTCTATTGATGTCTTCTAATGGCATGGTGTGAGTTACTAATGAGTCCAGTTCAATTTCACCACTCATGTAACGATCTACATACCCCGGCAATTCAGTTCGGCCTTTAACACCACCAAAAGCTGTGCCTTTCCAAGTTCTTCCCACAACCAAATTAAAGGGCCTTGTCTCAATCGTTTGCCCTGCACCAGCAACGCCAATCACCGTTGAAACACCCCAACCCATATGCGTACACTCCAAAGCGTCTCGCATGACGTGGGTATTACCAATGCACTCAAATGAATAGTCAGGGCCACCATTAAATGTGTCTTGCATGTACTCCACAAATGAGCCATTGATGTCATTTGGATTAACAAAATCAGTCGCCCCTAATTGGCGTGCAAATTCGAATTTATCGGAATTAATATCAATCGCGATAATGCGTTCTGCGCCTGCCATCACCGCACCTTGAATACAAGAAAGACCAATGCCGCCTAAGCCAAAAACGGCCACCGTTGAACCGGCCTCAACTTTGGCAGTATTCAAAACTGCACCAATGCCCGTGGTCACACCACAACCCAACAAGCACGCTTTATCAAGCGGTGCTGCAGGGTTGATTTTTGCCAGAGCAATTTCTGGAACGACTGTGTACTCTGAAAACGTCGAGCAGCCCATATAATGGAAAATATCCTTGCCTTTGTGTGAAAAACGTCGCGTGCCATCTGGCATATAACCCGTCCATACCGTGCCGGCAATTGATTGACACAAATTGGACTTGGTGGAAAGACAATATTCACATTCACCGCACTCGGGAATGTAGAGTGGAATGACATGATCACCGACTTTTAAGCTCTTAACTCCAGCGCCCAATTCAACCACCTCACAACCGCCTTCATGACCTAACACGCAAGGAAATGAGGCTTCTGGATCGTCACCAGAAAGGGTGAAAGCATCGGTATGACAAACGCCTGAGGCGTGTACCTTTAATAAGACTTCGCCGGCTTTTGGCCCCATAATATCAATCTCTTCAATCGATAATGGCTGTTTTGCCGCCCAAGCAACTGCTGCTTTTGTTTTCATGTCCTTTCTCCTTGATAAATTGAATAATTAGTATGAGGCCTTTACAACAACTATTTTAGATTTGATGGTGAGGTTTTTGTCACTCAGAAAACTTTAAAATGATTAATGCAAAGATCTCAGTATAAGCCATCTTTATATTTGGCTTTGAAAAATTCGCTTAACTGCCGTAGTGCTCAACGATTTGTTTGACGGTATTACGAAATTGATCTTCGTGAAACTCAGCAAACTCCTTAAGCGTACAAAGAGTCTTTGAGTCTTTTACTTTGTCTATAAAAACAACGCCGTCTAAATGGTCGAGTTCGTGCTGAAAAGTGCCTGCCGTAATGCCTTTAACCGTTATGTCAATTTCCCTACCTTCTCTGTCCAGCGCCTGAACTCGGATTTCAGGGCAACGCTCAACTTCACCTCTGACATTAGGCACCGACAAGCACCCCTCATAAACAGATAGTCTCTGTTCTGAGAGAATAGTAATCACTGGGTTAATAAGGACGGTCAGCGGAATATCAGGCTTATAGGGGTATCGTGGGTTTTTATTAACCTCGATGACGCACACTCTAAGTGGCACGGCAATTTGCGTTGCCGCTAAGCCTGCACCATTAGCGTGACGCATTGTTTCAATTAAGTCATCAACAAGCTGTTGAGTTGCCTCGGATTTAACATCCTCAATAGCAATTTCTTTTGCAATTTCACGCAAAGCGGGATTGCCAATTTCAATAATATTTCGAATCATGTGTTTGTCTTATATGGAATGAGGGGTAAGCCCTCTTCCTCATCTTTTCCCTGTTGGGCTTTTTCGATCAGTTTAAGTGCTGTGTTATAAAGCTCAAAAGCACCAATATAAGCATCGGCTCGATACTCTTCTGGAATCACTGCTAAATGGTCGTCTAGGTCTTGCATGGCTTGTTCTAAGGTTTCTTCACAACCAAACATATCGTGTTGTGCTAATAGCTTTTTTGTCTCATCTCTAGTCATGCCTACCCACCAATTGTCGTGTTTATTGGACGCATCTTAACATGATATTTTTCAGGCTTGATAGCCTTTTTCTTACATGCTTAATAAGGGCAGTTTTGACAACCGCTATCGCAACACTCGCCGCGTTTAATGTGTTGCCACTTGCTAAAAATATACATGCCGTCTTTGACTTCATAATCAACATGCTCGAGATACTCAATCGCCTCACCCTGGTTGCGATAAGGCTCGGCAAGTAACAGCATTTTCTCAATGCCATTGGCCTTAATGAGCACACCAATTTGTTCATCAACCGCTTTGGATAAGCACGCTGGACAACGACAGTCTTTATCAAACTCAAGCGGCATGATTGGCGGAAACGACTTACACCAACAACTGCCAGTGCCTACACCACATTTCAACACTTCACCACAAACGGAACAAGGAGTTGATCTCATGATTTTGGTTATCTAATAAAAATTGGATTTTGACATTAAATATGTCGCAATGCAATCAAAATAAATTACACCAATTATATCTTCTGGTCTTACGGCAATTATTTTATAAAGGAATTTAGTAAATCCTCTTTCAAAAATCTACGATTTTTTCTTCTAGGACCTGATACTTTATCTGACGGCCAGACAAAGTATCCAAAAAGAGGTCGCCCTACAAATCAACACTAATTAATACTATTGTTTATTGCGCTATATTTCGAAAACTCGCTAATCACTCAGACAGCCAAAATATTACCGCTCCATTGCACAAAGTATTATTTGAATTATTTAGTAAAGGGTTGGATCACTTAGGAAAATTTAATAAATATCAAAATTTAGGGAATTTTCAATATGAGTTATTTACAAGGGTAGAACGAGCTAAAAATAGAGATTTTACGACTCAAAAAAGCTGTTTTCAGTGGCTTGTGGGTGCTTTATGAGTGTATTTATCGCTCTATCAAGATTAAAACCAAAATTTCAGAAAAAGGATTTCACCAGAATATTCAAAAAATACTATTAAATAACAGCGCGTTTTCTTTTTTGATACATTGATAAGAAACCGTAAATAACAAAACATAAAGACAATGCTTGTTGAATGGCCAAAAGAGGTTTATCTTGAATGTGCATTAACATCCCCGCACTCACATTCATCAACATAAAAAACGGCCAACCATAAACATTATTTTTTGCTAATAAATAACTACCAAGCAGAAAACCAATCATCACACCTATTTCTAAAATCTGGGTGAGAGTGTTAATCCCTCCATATTCGAACAAGCTATAACTCATTCCAAATACAATAAAAGCGTAAGTAGAGAACTGAGCTGTAAACTCAAGCGGTTTGTTCTTTTTCTGATGATTATTAACAATATTGTACAACCCAAGCAACATGGCTGGAACCCCGCCTATTTCAATGGATGCGGCAATCCAGTTATGATTACTTATCAAAATAATCGCCCAAGCTGGAACACCCAGAATATAAACAATCCAACCCGTTGCTTTTAGTTTTCTTTTTAGGTCTGGCTCGGCGCGTTCGGCTGTTGAGAAGAATACTTTGTTTAATAAATAAAACGTTCCAGCCCAAATTTGTAATAAAAGATCCATAATAATTAGTCAGTTGCAGTTTTTTTGTATTGCACCTAATAGGAAATAAATGGATCAATAATACCGATTGTCACATTCCTATTGTCACAATGTGACGGGGCAATTAAAAAAGAAAATATTGGAAATTTACGAGATGAACATTAAACACCATTGGGGAAGGTTCAACCTTCCTCAAAAAGTTTAAAAACGGTATTTACAGCCTATTAATAGCTGTCATTAGCAGTTTTTGTTGAAAAAACAAGGGGCTATACGACCAACAGAGAGATTTTGGCTCTGCGTAGCACTCTTAATTATGAATGGTCACGATTAAGAGTGAAGATAGCTTGGATGACAATCTATTTAACCCATTTCATCATTAATTGAAGACAGTTCTTTGTAAGATTGTACAAAAGCTGCAATCGCCTTATCTAGGTCATCCTTGGAGTGAGCTGCTGAGATTTGCGTACGGATTCTTGCTTTACCTTGAGCGACAACAGGAAAGAAAAAACCAATGGCAAAAATACCGCGATCGAGTAGTGTCTTACTCATTGTTTGTGCTAATTTGGCATCACCTAACATCACCGGAACAATCGGATGGTCGCCGTCGTCAACATCAAAGCCGGCCTGTTGCATGCCCTTGCGAAAATAATGGGTGTTCTCTTGCAAACGATCTCTGAGCTCGGTTGAATGAGTTAGCATTTCCAGCACCTTAAGCGAAGCTGCGCAAATCGAAGGTGCCACCGTATTTGAAAACAAATAAGGGCGAGAGCGCTGCCGCAACATATCGATAATTTCTTTTCGCCCAGACGTGTAACCACCCGAACCGCCGCCGAGCGCCTTGCCAAAAGTGCCGGTGATAATATCAACACGATCCATGACATTGCAATACTCGTGCACGCCACGACCCGTCTTGCCCATAAAGCCAACCGCGTGGCAGTCGTCGTGATGAACCATGGCGTCGTACTTGTCTGCCAAATCACAGATCTTATCAAGCTGGGCCACTGTGCCATCCATCGAGAATACACCGTCTGTGGTAATCAAAATGCGCCTTGCACCGCTATCTTTAGCCTCGATTAATTTAACCTCTAGATCGGCCATGTCGTTATTCTTATAGCGGTAACGTGCCGCTTTACAGAGACGCACGCCATCAATAATCGAGGCGTGGTTTAGCTCGTCAGAAATAACCGCATCGTCTTTATTGAGGATGGTTTCAAACAAGCCAGTATTAGCATCGAAGCAAGCAGCATAAAGAATGGTGTCTTCCATGCCGAGAAATTCAGTTACTTTGCTCTCAAGCGTCTTGTGAATGCTTTGTGTACCACAAATAAAACGCACGGATGAAAGGCCAAAACCCCAGTCACTAAAGCTGTCTTTTGCTGCTTGAATAACCTCAGGATTATTGGCAAGACCGAGGTAGTTATTGGCGCACATGTTTACAACCTCTGCACCACCCTCTAGGGTGATGTGGTTTTGTTGGTCGGATGTAAGAACCCGTTCCGTTTTCCAAAGGCCCGCGGCTTCAATCTCTGCTAAGTCTTTTTGCAGGCTTTTTTTTGCGTTCTTAAAGCTCATGGTAATCGTCTTTGGACTCCACTTCCCAATTAAGAATAACTTTACCCGATTGTCCAGAACACATTACATCAAACCCCGCCTGGAAATCGGTGTAGTGATAATGATGGGTAATAATTTTACCCAAAGGCAAACCGCTCTGAACCATCATTAAACCTTTATACCAAGTTTCAAAAATTTCACGACCATAAATACCTTTGATTTGTAAGCCTTTAAATACCACTAAGTTCCAATCAATGCCCGAACCTGACGGCATAATAGCCAACATGGCAATCTTTCCGCCGTTAATCATCAAATTCAGCATGTCAGCAAATGCATCAGGTGAGCCAGACATTTCTAAACCAACATCAAAACCCTCAAAGATGCATAATCTGTCTAGAAAATCCTTAGAAATTTTCTCTTTACCGACATTGAGCGGAATGGCTTTTGGGACAATTTCCCGCACTAGATTGAGGCGATAGTCGTTTATATCTGTAATGACAACATTACGAGCACCTGCGTGAACGGCGACCATTGCTGCCATTATGCCAATCGGCCCAGCGCCAGTGATGAGCACATCCTCACCCAACATATCAAATGAAAGTGCTGTGTGTACAGCATTACCAAAGGGGTCAAAACAAGCAAGTATGTCTGTAGAAATATCTTGTGTTGATCGGAAAACATTTTCAGCGGGCACAGAAACGTATTCCGCAAAAGCGCCATCACGATTAACGCCTATACCAATGGTGTTTGGACACAGATGTTTACGACCGCCCAAGCAATTACGACACCTGTTGCAAACTACGTGACCTTCTGCAGAGACCACATCATCAACCTTCAGGCCTTTAACGCCGTCTCCCATGTCTGCAATAACACCGGCAAACTCATGGCCCGTTATCATTGGCGTCTGAATTGTTTTTTGCGCCCACTCGTCCCAATTATAAATATGAACATCGGTACCACAAATGGCTGTTTTTTGCACCTTGATAAGAACGTCATTACTGCCAACTTTCGGCATTGGTACATCTTCTAACCAAATACCTTTTTCCCCATGGCTTTTAACTAATGCTTTCATTGAGTAACTCCTTGTTTGATGAGTTAAAATTAATACGCCAACAACGGCTGTTTGTTTATGTGACTATTTTAATTAATGCACCCTTGTA
>JBBWVS010000010.1:0-20517 GCA_050256335.1 Gammaproteobacteria bacterium
GTATTGGCCAGCAAGGCTTCGCTTGTTTCGCCAAAAAATTTAGATTGTTTGTTGAAGCTGGCGCCCAGTTGGTGCGCCAATGCTTCAACAAACCAGAAGCCAGCATTGTGACGGTGTGCTTGATAGTCTTTGCCCGGATTACCCAGGCCAACAATCAGCTTAATAGCCACAATGCTTTGATGTGTTTATTGAGTCAAAAAGACCAATCACATTAGGCTTCGTTGTCTCCATCTTTAGAGGCAGCGTCGTCGCCTTCGGCGTCGTCGCTTTCAGGAGCGACAGGCGCTTCTGAGAAGTCCTCCTCTTCCTCAGTGACAACTTTAGCTTCAGAAACTGAAACAACCGTTTGGTCGTGTGCCTCAACATCATCATGCTGAAGGGCTGTAATAACAACACCTTTAGGCAATACTAGGCCTGTAAGGCTGATATGGTCGCCAATCGCTAGGCCACTAATATCTACATCAATACCGTGAGGCATGTCTTTAGGTAAGCATGAAATTTCAACCGCAACGACAAACTGGTTGAGAAGAGCGCCAAGACGTAACGCCTCGTTTTCCTCTTCGCCAATAAAGTGAAGTGGTGATGTTGTGACAAGCGCATGCTTCGCATCAACACGCAAAAAGTCAATATGACTGATGGTGTTTTTCGAAGGGTGGCGCTGCAAGTCTTTAATAATAACCGACTCTTTGTTTTTGCCAACAACTAGATCCAGTACCGAAGTATAAGAATCTTCGTTTTCTAGTAAGTGGGTAATTTCATGAAAGTCAACAGTTACCATTGATGGGGCGTCTTTGCCACCATAAACAATACCTGGTATTTTTTCTTCTTTACGCAGGCGGCGGCTCGCACCTTTCCCCTGGACTTCACGCGCAACGGCGTTTACAGTAATACTCATTTTGTGTTCTCCATTAAATGCAAAAAACATCACAATCGTGATGTCGCTTTTATGCTGCTTTGCGACCAAGCAGACTGGGGGGTAATTTTACCCGAAAATGAAAGCCTTGCAACGCAATTGCACTACCTGGATTTGAGCCAAAACAAAATACCGACTGCTCCACTCGCACCGGCGGAGAGCCACATAGATTGAGTAATGAGAATGCCCGAGAGAATAATCAGTGTACCGGCAATAATAACAGCACTTTGTTTGGCGGCGTTTTCTTTTAATTGCTTAACGATAATGTCGGTTTGTCGTTTGGCAATTTTTTGCCCTTCTGTGCCCTTTTCCAGCTGTTTCAGCGCTTTAATAGCAAGCATAGGTAGTTGTGGTAATTCGGCTAGTAGCTCAGGCAGCTGTGCAGATATTTCTTTGACCGAGTTTTTAAAGCTGTATTTTTCTTTGACCAGATTTTCCAGGAACGGTTTGGCGGTTGCCCAAAGGTCTAAATCAGGATAAAGTGTACGACCAAGGCCTTCGATGTTCAGAAGGGTTTTGTCTAAAAGCAGCAGCTGTGGTTGAATGGAGATGTTAAATCGTCTGGCCTCTTTAAACAGACTTAAAAGCACCAAACCAAAGGATATTTCGCTAAGTGGCTTTTGAAAAATCGGCTCACATACACTGCGAATGGCATTTTCAAATTCCAAGATATTGGTGCCTTCTGGCACCCAACCAGACTCAAGGTGCACTTGGGCGACGCGTTTGTAGTCTTGATTAAAAAAGGCCAAAAAGTTTTGCGCTAAGTAATATTGATCTTCATCACTTAGGCTGCCCATAATGCCAAAATCAATGCCTATGTATTGCTCACCCTCGCCAACAAAAATGTTGCCGGGGTGCATGTCTGCATGAAAAAAATTGTGCTCAAACACTTGGGTGAAAAATATAACAACGCCGTTCTCAGCAAGCACTTTTAAATCAACGTTGTTTTCTTTAAGGGTCTCGATTTTGCTAATAGGTGTGCCATAAATGCGCTCAGTCACTAGCACATTTGCGCGACACAAGTCCCAATACACCTTCGGTACATATAAGAGGTTCGACCCCTCGAAATTCTTTTTGAGTAAGGAGGCGTTGGCGGCCTCTGTCATCATGTTTAATTCATTGTAAATGATGCCCTCAAATTCAGTCACAGCCTCAACTGGGCACAGTCTTTTGCCATCGGGGTGTTTTTCTGCCAGCGCGGCAAAAGCGTAAAGCAGCCTGAGGTCGCGCTTTATTTTCTTTTTAATGTCGGGGCGAACAACCTTGATAATGATTTCTTCGCCGTCAAGATTCACAGCACTATGAACCTGAGCAATAGAGGCGGAAGCAAGCGGCACATCATCAAACGAAGAGAAAAGTTGTGCGACACTAGCGCCCAGTGCTTTTTCAATAATGGCCTTGGATTCTGATGCCGGAAATGGCGGACACTTGTCTTGCAATTTAGCAAGTTCGTCGCCAATATCGTCTGGCAACAGGTCTCTACGTGTGGATAAAGTTTGACCAAATTTAATAAAAATCGGCCCCAGTTCTTCTAGTGCTCGGCGAATTCGCTCGCCTCTAGAGAGCTTGCTAGAAGGAAAGTAGTGCCATGGCGTCAGATATATCAACGGCTTAAAGCTTTTTAGTAAAGGCGTTGAGAGAATGAGGTTGTCAAGTCGATAACGGACCAGCACCCGAGAAATACGAATAAAGCGCAATAGGCTCCTCATCTACTTTGCCCCGCCGTTAAAAAAACGTGAGCGAGATGGGGCAACTAGTAAAGTTGATAGGTCGTCTTTCAGTGTTTCAACAATATCGTTTAAGTTGTCATCGGGTCTTTTTTTGGCAAAACGAATTACCTTGCCTAGTTGATGCGCCACAATGTCGCCTGTGTATTGTGAGATGAGCTCTTCAACATCAATTGATGTTTCTGCAAACAAATCTGAGAGGGTTTGTGCAACCTTGACATTGCCATTAATGACAACCTCGTCATTGGCGAGTAGGTCTTTGAGCTCTTTGCCTTTAAACAGCGATAAAAAGGCCAATCTGTTAAGAGTAATGTCAACGTCTGGGCTTTGTTGTTGAGCCTCAAGCACATAAATGCGTGAGTTGATGCAGACGAAGCAAAGATTTAAGCCAAGCTCTGGTATGTGCAGGGCGATGTTGTGACCTTCAAGCTTGCCTAGCTTTACCACGCCATTGGCGATTAATAAATTTAGGGTTTTTTCAAGGGCAAGGCGAAGCATGTTGGTCTAAGCCTTGACGGCCTTGTGTAGCGCAACAATGCCGCCAGAAAGATTGTGGTATTCGCAGAAAGCAAAACCAGCGTCAAGCGCCATTTGCTTTAACGTTTCTTGATCTGGGTGTTTGCGAATAGATTCTGCAAGGTATTGGTAGCTTTCCTCGTCATTAGCAATGAGTCCGCCAAGTTTTGGCATAACATTGAAGGAATAAAAATCGTAGAATTTTTCTAATAAAGCATTATCAACTTTTGAAAATTCCAACACCAATAAGCAGCCGCCTTTTTTTAGTACGCGGTGCATTTGCTTAAGCGCAGCATCCTTATCGGTGACATTTCTTAGGCCAAATGCAATACTGACACAATCAAAAGTGTTGTCTTTGAAAGGTAACGATTCGGCATTAGCCTGTACAAACTCAACGTCCACTAAGCCACGATCAATGAGGTTTTTCCTACCCTCTTCAAGCATTGCACCGTTGATGTCCGATAAAATTACCTGACCTGTTGCGCCGACTTTTTCTCTAAACTTAATCGCTAAATCGCCCGTACCCCCAGCAATATCCAGAACTTTGTCACCAGTGCCGACATTACTAAGGCCAATCGCATAACGCTTCCACAGACGATGAGCGCCCATAGAAAGGACGTCGTTCATTAGGTCGTAGTTACTTGCTACTGAGTCGAAGACGTCCTTGACCAGGCCTTGCTTGTCGGCAACGTCTACTTGTTGATAGCCAAAGTGTGTGGCTTTATCCATGGTTATCTTGTTGGGTAATCCCTAAAGTCGTGGCCAGTATAGATTTGCGTTGGCCTAAAGATGCGGTTGTTTGACACTTGTTCGTGCCAGTGAGCGGCCCAACCAGCAGAACGCGACATAGCAAAAATTGGCGTAAAGTGTTCTGGCGTAAACTTAAATATTTCAGAATAAAGTACACCTGAGTAGAAATCGACATTCGGGTAAACACCTTTATGGCTTAGCAATTCTTCACAAACAGATTCAACCTCTAAGGCTGTTTCGAAGCGGTTCGAGAGAGTGATACTAGTCTTTGCCACGTAATCTTTAATCATTTTTTCCAAAATGGTTGCTCTTGGGTCTTTGGTTCTGTATTCGCGATGCCCCATACCCCAAATCACTTGCTTGCTCTTAAGACGACCTTCAATCCAAGACCTTGCGTTTTCTGGTGAGCCAATTTCGTCTAGCATTTTTAAAACATTTTCATTTGCGCCGCCGTGCAACGGGCCCGCTAGAGTTCCTACTCCAGCTGAAATGGAAGAGAATGGGTTGGCCAAGCTTGAGGCAGTTACCATTGTTGAGAAAGTTGAAGCGTTAATAGTGTGTTCTGCATGGAGAATTAAACACACATCAAAAAGTTTGACGAGATCGGGATCGGCCTGTTCGCCAAAGCACATATACATAAAGTTTTCTGCGTAGCCGAGGTCGGATGCCGGTGGAATTGGGTCGTAACCACGAGAAATGCGTGTCCACATTGCCACCAGAGTACTCATGCTGGAAATAATTTTTACTAATGCGTTTTGTGTGTAGGCAGAATCTGGTTGACTTGCACCTGCATCGGGGTAGAAGGTCGCCATGGCTGCGATGGCTGTTTGCAATACGTCCATCGGGTGGCCGCTTGATGGCAGCGACCAAAGTAGCGCTCGAATATTGCGCTTTACTTGGTATTTTTTGTGCAGCAAGTCTTTGAACTCTTTCAACTCTTTAGCGTTTGGAAGTTCGCCGTTTTGTAGCAGTAGTGCAGTTTCTTCAAAAGAAGAGTGTTCACATAGGTCTTGAATTGAGTAGCCTCGATAAGCCAGGACCCCGTTTGGACCATCAATAGATGAAATCGATGATTCGGTTGCTGGTACATTTGCCAGTCCTGGGATGTAGTCTATCATTTTTACTCCTTTTAAATAGAAAATGAAGATCCACAGCCGCAAGTCGTTTTGGCATTTGGATTGCTCACAACGAAGCGCGAGCCTTGCAAATCTTCTAAATAGTTGACAGTTGAGCCGACAAGGTATTGGTAGCTCATTGGATCAATAACCAGTTGAACGCCTTGGTTGCTAACACCGCTGTCACCTTCTTTGATATTCTCATCAAAGGTAAAGCCGTAAGAGAATCCCGAGCAGCCGCCGCCAGTGATGTACACTCGCAGTTTTAAGTTTGGATTTTTCTCTTCTTTGATAAGCTGAGAAACACGATTGGCAGCACTGTCGCTAAAAGTTATTTCGGCTTCATCAATAATTTCTGTAGTATTCATTTTATATTATGGTAATAGACCAATTTGCAATAAGCCAGCGTTTTCTTCAATTCCAAACATTAAATTCATATTGTGAATCGCCTGTCCGGCTGCGCCCTTTACTAAGTTGTCGATAACAGACATGATCACCAGTTTGTTGCTGTGCTTCACGTACTGTATGCCAATCTGGCAATAGTTGGACGACTTAACTGAGCGTGTTTCGGGGTAAACCCCTTCATCCAGTATTTTAACAAATTCTTCATTTGCATAGGCTTTTTCAAAATATGGCCTTACATCGATGCTGGTGTCGAGTAAGTCCACATAGATGGTTGCCTCAATGCCGCGAATCATCGGTAGCAAATGCGGTACAAATGTCAGTCCAACCGGTTCGCCAGCCATTAACGACAGCTCTTGTTCTATTTCCGGCAGGTGGCGATGGCCACTGACACCGTAAGCCTTAAACGATTCAGTTATTTCGCAGAACAAAGTTGCCTGGTTTGCAGCGCGTCCGGCGCCACTAGTGCCTGATTTGCAATCGGCAATAATATTGGAGCAATCAATAAGATTGTTTTCCAATAATGGTTTTAACGCCAATAATACAGCGGTTGGATAGCAACCAGGATTGGCAACCAGTCTTGCGCCACTAACAGCCTCTCTGCGAACCTCAGGCAGGCCATAGACAGCTTCTGCAAGAAGCTCTGGCTGGGTGTGCTCCATGCCGTACCAGTCGGACCAATTCTTAGCATCGTCGATGCGGAAATCGGCGCCGAGATCAACCACCTTAATGCCTTTTTCGATAAATGCACCGGCACCTTCCATAGCGACGCCGTGTGGTGTTGCAAAGAAAATAATGTCGCATTCGTTAAGAGTGTCATCGGTTGGTAGCGAATAGACTAGATCGGAGACGCCAATTAAACTTGGGAACACCTCACCCACCTTTTTACCTTTGAGCCCTCTAGAGCTAATGGCAACGACCTCGGCTTTGGGGTGGGCGTGAAGCAATCGTATTAACTCAACACCGGTATAGCCAGAGCCGCCAATAATGCCCGCTTTAATGGTCATTAACGAGACTCCCTCAATTTTTTCTCTAGGTAATGAATGTTCATGCCGCCTTTACAGAAGGCCTCGTCTTTCATGATTTTTCTTTGTAGCGGGATATTGGTCTTGATGCCGTCAATCACCATCTCATCAAGCGCATTTCTCATCTTCATAATGGCCTCGTCACGAGAGTCAGCAAAAGTGATTAGCTTGCCGATCATCGAATCATAATGCGGCGGAACTCTGTAACCGTTATAAATATGAGAATCAACCCTAACTCCGAGTCCGCCAGCAGCATGGTATTGAGTAATGGTGCCAGGCGAAGGCATAAAGTTGTTGGGGTCTTCGGCATTGATACGGCATTCTATTGAATGGCCTTTGATGTGCACGTCTTTTTGCTCAATTGAAAGCTTGTCACCCCTTGCAATCAGTATTTGTTCACGAACAATATCAACACCGGTAATCATCTCTGTGACTGGGTGCTCAACTTGAATACGGGTATTCATTTCTATAAAATAGAATTCGTCGTTTTCGAATAAAAATTCGAAGGTGCCGACGCCGCGGTAATTGATTACTTTACAAGCATCGGCACAAACACTGCCAATTTTGTTTCGCAATTTTTCGGAGATGCCTGGTGCGGGCGCCTCTTCAACAACTTTTTGATGGCGACGCTGCATTGAGCAGTCTCTCTCGCCCAAATGAATGGCATTGCCATGTTGGTCAGCAAGTACTTGTATTTCAATATGTCTTGGCGTGGTTAGGAATTTCTCCATATACACCTCGCCATTACCAAAGAAGCTCAAGGCTTCTGTTTTTGTCAGCTCAATTGAGCTAATCAAATCTTCTTCGCGCTCAACAACACGCATGCCGCGGCCACCGCCACCGCCAGAGGCTTTAATAATAATTGGAAGGCCAATTTTATGAGCCAGACGGATGTTTTCTGCATCGTCCTCACCAAGGGCGCCATCAGAGCCTGGCACACAAGGAACACCAGACTTTTGCATCGCTTCAATTGCGGCAACTTTATCGCCCATTACGCGAATATTGTCGGGTCTTGGACCGATAAATATAAAGCCAGTTTCTTCAACTTGTTCAGCAAAATTTGCACTTTCAGAAAGAAAGCCGTAGCCCGGGTGGATGGCGTCTGCATGTGTTACTTCAGCGGCGCTGATAATGGCCGGAATATTCAAATAACTTTGAGCCGAAGGATGTGGGCCGATACATACGGCTTCGTCAGCTAAGCGCACGTGTTTTAAGTCTTTGTCTGCAGTAGAGTAGACCGCAACTGTTTGGATGCCCAAGTCTTTACAGGCGCGCAAAATTCTCAGTGCAATCTCACCGCGATTGGCAATTAATATTTTCTTTATTGAGTTCATTTGATTACGACAAGCGTTTGACCAAATTCGACGGCATCGCCGTCATTAACTATAATTTCAATTACGGTTCCAGACTGATCAGCCTCAATTTGGTTCATAATTTTCATCGCTTCAATGATGCAAATGGTGTCACCCTGGTTAACGTGTTGACCCACGCTGACAAACGCTTTTGCGCTTGGCGATGGGGCAGAATAGAATGTGCCCACCATTGGTGAAGTGATAGGGTGGCCATCAATGACTGGCTCTGACGCTTCGACGGCTGCGCTTGGTGCTGCAGCTGGTGCGATTGGTGTAGCCATGGGTGGTGCCATCATTTGTGGTGCCATCATTTGTGGTGCGTCGCCAAAACGAGAAATTCGAACCGACTCTTCACCCTCTTTAATTTCGATTTCTGCCATGCCAGATTGCTCAAGCAGTTCCATGAGTTTTTTTACTTTTCTAATATCCACTAGTTTATTTCCTCTTGTTTTTGAAGCTCAATGCATTCAGTTTGAATTTATATGTTTAATTGCCGCACTCAGTGCAAACTCGTAACCTTGTGCACCCAAGCCCGAAATGACGCCAACGGCAACATCCGAAAAATAGGATTTTTTGCGGAAATCTTCTCTCTTGTAAACGTTAGAAAGGTGGACTTCGCAAAAAGGTATGTTAACTGCCAATAATGCATCTCTTAAAGCAACCGAGGTGTGCGTGAAAGCGGCAGGATTGATAATGATGTAGCGAGTTTGATCCTTGTGTGCTTGATGAATTCGTTCAATGAGACCAACTTCGCCGTTGTCTTGATGGTGATCGAAGCTCAAATTAGCGGCAGCACATTGCTTTGCGAGTCTTCCGACGATATCGTCCAGCGTGTCAGCGCCGTAATGACTAGGCTCTCTTACGCCCAATAAATTTAGGTTTGGACCGTTAAGTAAGAGGACGTCAGACATGAAGTTATCCTTCATCAAATAAAATGAATTTTAACACCTATTTAGCCAAAGTTAGCGCGTATTTCCAGAATTTTCGGAGCAAATAGCCCCTAACTTTATATTCTGTTAAGGCGTTTTAGAAAGTCTTTTGCGCTGATTTCGCCAATAATTCTTTGGGATCGAGACTCTTTGCCGTTTTTAAAGAAGAGGATGGCTGGCGGCCCGGCAATATCAAATCTTGCAAGTAAGGATTTATTGGAATCGTTATTATCCGTGACGTCTGCCGTTAAGGCAAGGGCATTGTCTAAATTATTAATAACCTCACGATTTGAAAAAACCTTTCTTTCAAGTGTTTTGCATGAAACGCACCAGTCTGCATAAAACTTAAGCACAATCAGGTTATCGTTACCTTGAGTGTTGGCAATGAGTTCGTTTAACTGCTCTTCCGATCGCAACAACTCAAACTCAACGCTTTGCACGGTTTGGTTGTTGGCGTTATAGTCCCAATCTGCAAGAGGTTGAAACATGTCACCACCCCCTCGGGCAACAAGCAGCCACAGCAGAATGCCGTAACCCAAGGCAATTAAGTTTAGGGCTTTGAAGATACGCCGCCATGAACTGCTTTGCTTGTCAAGCGGAGTGATTGCACCCAGCGCGATCGGCGCTATTGTTAGCAAGGTAGCCCAAAGCACTAGTGAGGCAAATGGCGAAATGATGCGATCAAGAAGGTAAAGCGCAACGGCTAACATAAGCACACCAAACACATGTTTGATGGTCTCCATCCAGAGCCCGGATTTGGGCAGGGCATTAATGCCCCAGCCGCAAATAATAATCAGGGGCACGCCCATGCCGAGTCCCATCGCAAATAAGCCGGTCGCACCCTTTATGGCACTGCCAGTTTCAATGACATAGATTAGCGCTGTAGCGAGGAATGGTGTTACACAAGGGCCAATGATGAGTGCCGATAGAAAGCCCATAATAGCGACACCAACAAAGCTGCCACCATTTTGCTTGTTGCTGATTTGAATGATTTTGCTTTGCAGTTTTTTAGGCAGTTGAATGTCGTAATAGCCAAACATTGAAAAAGCCAAAAAGATGAAGATAAGACCAAAAAGCACAAGAACCCATGGCGTTTGCAATATTGCCTGAATGTTAACGCCGGCGCCAAAACGCGCCGCAGTGGCACCAATTAGGCCATAAGCAATCGACATCGACAGCACAAAAACCAACGACATTAAAACAGCCTTCAGCGTGCTAGGCGAGTCTTTTTGACCAACAATGATTCCCGAAAGGATTGGCACCATCGGATAAATACACGGTGTATACGATAGCGCAAGTCCGGCAAGAAAAGCGCCGATAAACAACGCCAAACCACCCTTTTGGAACAGCTCGTAAGCTGTTAGCTCTTCGTTGTTCATTTGCTCAAAGGCGGCAGGTAAAGAGTTTGTTGGTGCTTCTATGTCGTCAGCCGAGTCATCGGCGATATTGTTTGTTTCGCTGCCTGGTAGGCTGATACTGTAATTAGCCTGTTGAGGTGGGTAGCAAACTCCACCTTTCCAGCAACCTTGATATTCTATGCTCAGCGTTACTTTGCCGCTGCTGATGTCCGCCAATGAAAGCAAAACTTCAATTGGCCGATCATAGATACTAACTCGACCAAAAAACTCGTCGTTTTTTAAGGTTGCATCTGGGTAGACGACATTGGCAATGTCGGCACCCACAACTTTAATCGATATTTTGTCTTTGTAAAGATAGTAATCTTTATGGACCAGCCATCTGATGTTAAGTGTCTGTGCGTCAATGGCGAAAACATCTAAGTTAAAGGCATCATTGGCGGGTAGCGGGCCACCTGCTTGCAGAAAACTGTCTTGTGTCGATGGCTCGGAAAGGGTGCTAGAGTCAAGTGCAGGGGTTTCTGATACAACTTGGACCTGTTTCTTAGCAGGGGCAGAGAGGGTGATATTTTTTGTAATCGGTGGATAGCAAATACCGAGATCAGCGCAGCCATCAAACACAACAGAAAGTGTCAAGTCAGACGTGTTTTCGCTGGATATTGGCAGAACAATGCTTTGTTCGCCACGGTAGATGTTGATATTGCCTAAGAAGGCATCAACTGTGGGTATGGCCTGTGGAAATAGGGCGCCGCCAAGTTGGTTTGGTTCTGCGGTAGAAACCTCAATACTTTCTTTGACGACAAAATAGCCAGAAGAAATCGACCAAGTTAGCTCAACCTTATCCTCAACAATCTGGGCGTTGAGTTGAAACGCTTCATTTGCAGGCAATAAAGAGGCGTTGGCCTGAGAAAAAGGGCCCAAAAGCAGCAGTAATAAAAACGACAGAAGGCGTTTCATGTGAGTTCCTTAATCATGGTTCGGATAATTATATCAACTGACCCAGATGTTTAATGAAGATTTAATGAAGATTTGAGGCGCATAACGCACCGTTGTAACACGCTTAAGTCTATAATTCCCCAACCTCTTCAAGCACACCTCGAGCAATTCTAAAACACTCAACACCTTGTGGTACACCGCAATAAATTGCAATAGCATGAATAATGGCTCGCAACTCTTCCTTGGTTACGCCGTTTGTCAGCGCACCTTTGCAATGTAACTCCCACTCATGCATTTTACCAAGCGCAGCAATCATCGTAAGGTTCATCATTGATCGTGTTTTTTCATCAATAGTGTCGTCGCCCCAACCAAAACCCCAGCACCACTGTGTCATTTGCTCTTGAAAAGGTCGATTAAAATCATCGGCAGCCGCCAAGTTTTTATTGACATAATCTTCACCAAGTGTCGATCTACGCTTTTCCAGTCCTAGTTCAAATAGTTTTTTGTCCATCAGTTCTCCTCATCGTTTTGGTTTATTATCGCACAACAAAAGGGTTTGCCATTGGTTCAGTAGAGGTATTTATCCACGTTGTTTTGGTGCGCGTGTATTCGTATATTGCATCAATACCAGCCTCACGACTGCCACCACTATTCTTAAATCCACCAAACGGCGCAATGGGTGAAATGACTCGGTAGGTGTTCACCCAGACAACTCCAGATCGAATTTTTTGTGATACGCGGTGTGCTCGCGCTAAATTTTGAGTGAAGATGCCAGCACCCAGTCCGAACTCTGAGTCGTTAGCCATGGCAACGGCTTCTTCTTCGGTTTCAAACGGAATAGCGCTAATCACCGGCGCGAAAAACTCGGTCCGTGTGCACTCAATGGATTGGTCTGGACAGTCAAGCAAAGTAGGTTCGAAATAGTTTCCTTGTTGCATATGTTTGGGCCTTTTTCCGCCGAAAACTAGTCTGGCGCCTTGTTTAACAGACTTAGTAATTACATTGTATGCACGATCTACTTGGTGTGTTGTGGCCAGTGGTCCAACCTGTGTTTTGCTGTCCAAGGGGTCACCGATAACAATCGTTTTTGCGCGCTCAGAAATCCGAGCAACCACTTCGCTGTAAATGGCTTTGTGGATAAAGACGCGAGAGCCAGCAACACAACTTTGGCCCGAAGCACCAAAGTTTCCGGCAATAATGCCGTTCACCGCACCTTCGATATCACAATCATCAAATATCAACATCGGCGACTTGCCGCCAAGTTCAAGGCTAACATGGGCAAAATTCTCCGCGGTATTGCGTACAATATGTTTTGCCACTTCGCAGCCGCCAGTAAAGGCAACTTTGGCAACCATTGGGTGGGAGGTAATCACACGCCCACAAGGCTCGCCAAAGCCAGTAATGATATTAACAACACCTGGTGGGAAGCCAGCCTTGTCAACAAGCTCCGCAAACTTAAACAGCGCAGCAGGCGCTTGTTCAGACGCCTTAATAACTACTGTATTACCAGCGGCCAGTGCCGGCGCAATCTTCGTTGCTGATAAAAATAATTGTGCATTCCATGGCACAATCGCAACAACAACGCCAATAGGCTCTCTTGTTGTAAAAACACACATGTCAGGCTTATCTATCGGCAACACTTCGCCTTGAATTTTGTCTGCAAGACCAGCGTAATAGTAATAATAATCAGCAACATAGCGTGATTGGGTTTTGGTCTCAAGCGCCAATTTACCCGAATCTCTTGTTTCCAACTCACCCAGTACGGAGGCATTTTGGGCGATTAAATCACCCAGCTTATGCAGTAACTTGCCACGCTCTGTAGCGCTATAATCGGCCCACGGTCCGCTAAACAGGGCTTCATGGGAAGATTCGATAGCGTGGTTTGATTCCTGTTCAGTTGCTGCTGGAAAAGTTGCCCAGGGCTTGCCGTTGGCAGGGTTTGTGCTTTCAAAATGTTCAGATCCGTCTGAAAATTCACCGTTGATATAATGTTTAAAGTGTTGCATGTTTTCCCTCAATAATTGCCTAGTTAAATTCAGGCATAACTTTTTCAATAAAGAGTTCTAATGAGCGCTTTTTCTTGGCAAAACTCATTGAGCTGTCAATCCAATAACTGTACTCATCATAACCGAGTGTTTCACAATGTTTGACGCGACGCACAACCTCTTCTGGTGTTCCAATAATACTGTTTTTGCGCATATTCTCAGGTGAGTACATCTCAATTTTTGCCATCTCTTCTTCGCTTAACGGTTCTATTAGGCCATGGTCAATCGGCCGCTCGTTCTTAAACCAAGCACCGAAATAACAATAAAAGCGAGAAATATCTCTAGCGCCCTGTGCGATTTCTTCTTCGCTTTCGCCGACAAAAGTATGGCGCAGCAGCATAATTTTTGGTCTTGGTTTGTCACTATGGGTTTCGCAAGCCTGATTGAAGCGCGCTATCAATGAGGCCACCTCTTCGTCGCCGAGCCATAGCGGTGTTACTTGAACATTGCAATCGTTTTCTAGAGCAAAGTCATGAGAGCTTTGATCCCTTGCAGCAATCCAAATTGGCGGACCCTTATCTTGAAAAGGTTTGGGCGAGCTGGTTGTTTTTGGGAAAGACCACTTGTCGCCATCGTGCGTATAATTGCCCTTCCAAAGCTTTTGCACCGCCGGCACTATTTCACGCAGAGCGCCACTGGCACCATAAGCATCAATACCACAGCCAACGCGTTCATACTCAAACGAATAGGCGCCTCTGGCAATGCCAAGTTGCAAACGACCTTGGGTGATGAGGTCGGCCATAGCGGCCTCGCCCGCCAGTTTGATAGGGTGCCAAAAGGGCGCAACAATCGTTGCCGTGCCTAGTTTTATATTTTTTGTGCGGTGCGACAGGTCTACCAAATTGGTAAATGGATTGGGGGCAATGGTGAAATTCATGCCGTGGTGTTCGCCTGTCCAGATAGTGGTGAAGCCGCCTTTCTCAGCAATTAAGCACAGTTCAATGTATTCCTTGTAGAGTTGTTTTTGACATTCGCCCTTGTCAATGCGCTCCATATGTATAAAAAATGAAAAATCCATTATAAACTCCTATAAATAATCACCTGTGTTGGTGATGGCCTTAGATTTTTTTCGACTTTAGATTATAATTTACCCAGCCTTCAGTCTCTTTGCCGACATAAATACCAAATGCGTTCAACGCCCTCTCGGCGATGTAGCGTTTCAACATGGTGCGATTCCACTCACCGCGGATACGCTCAAACGGCACTGCATCAAAAGCGTAGAACTGACCACCTGTTGCGTTATTTTCGCTGTCAATTTGTGCACGGTAGTAAATGAGACTAGTCTTGTCGTCAGTGTTCTCAAACACTGAAAACAGATAGTGTTCCGGCACATCAATGCCGATTGATTGGAGTTTGCCCAACAAACTGCTGCCATCATTCGCCGAACCAAGGCTACCGGCTGTTGGAAAGTCAAGATACCCGCCCTCTTGCTCGGTTAGAAAAATTTTATTGTGACACTCAATCAATGCACCCACCAGCACTTTAGTGCTGCCATCCTCCATTGCCCGTAGCATTTGTTGTTCAAGCGCGAGATTGACATAGTTGCCTCGTAAAAACACCAGCGGAGTAATAATGGTACTGTCAAACTCAACAACCTTGCCCAAAAGAATGTAGTGGTCGCCGGCATCGACACAATTATCTTTAACACAATCAAACCAAGCCACAGTGTCGGTGATGATTGGGCAGCCTGTGGTTTTTGATGTCCAGTTCACATCGGCAAATCTATCGTCGACAGGACTGGCAAAAGTGGTTGAGATTTGTTGCTGTTTTTCTGAGAGAATGTTGACGGCAAAATGCGCGCTTTCTGTAAATGCCTCAATATTAAACGAGGCTTTATCAATACAAATAAGAACCAGTCTAGGGTCTAACGAAACCGAGCTAAACGAGTTGGCAGTGAAGCCAATGGGCTGGCCATCATTGTCAATGGTGGTGACCACGGTGACACCTGTTGGAAAGGCGCCCAAGGCCTGTCGAAATTTTCTGGCTTGTTCGCTAATCATGTTATTGCAGTGCCTTGGTTAGAAAGGCCTCGATGAGAGCGTTAACTTTTTTTGGAGCAATATAGGCCATC
Organism: Gammaproteobacteria bacterium; assembly: GCA_050256335.1. Lineage (GTDB taxonomy): Bacteria > Pseudomonadota > Gammaproteobacteria > PS1 > Pseudothioglobaceae > Pseudothioglobus. Next base: position 15,137 of record JBBWVS010000010.1, read on the forward strand.
ATATGCGCCTCACCAGCAATCGATAAAAATTCACCATTGGGTGTTAGTTCTGCCATTTGCTTTGACATGGCTGGTGTTGAATTTGGGTCGTCATCACCCGTTAAGTATAGAACAGGCATGGTTAAGAGCGAGAGTTTATTGACGAACGCTTGGTCGGCAAGTGCAAACAAACGATAAGCGCGGCCGTAGCCATGGGGCGAAACATCCGCTAACCAGCGTTTAATCTTTGCTATTTTTTTTGATTCTTCGGCGCCATTTTTCCCCGAAAACCAGCGCTTTAGAGTTTGGTCGGTATTGCCAATTTCGCCAGACTCAATGACTTTTTTAGCCCCCTGTAAGACACGATTCTGTTCTGTCTGAGTGCGATTATAAACAATATTAATGGGTATTAGGCTTTGCACTTTGTCGGGATATTTCAAGGCAAAGGAAATACTAATCAGTGCACCCATCGAGTGGCCTGCCAAGGAAAAAGACGACACACCAACATGCTCAATAAGACGATTAAGCTGTTCTACGTAGTCATCCAATGTGGGGTTGTCATTGGCCATAGGACTCTCGCCATGACCCAGAAAATCATAGGCAATAACTTGATAAGAGTCGCTGAAGTGTTCGAGCTGTGGTTGCCATACATCGGCATTCATGCCAACACCGTGGATAAACACAAGCGTCGGCAAAGACGCGCCAGACACAGAAAACGCGGTGCCATCGGCGGCAAAATTTCGAGAGGATAAAGTTAGGTTGGGGCTCAAGTCAATCATTGTAATCCTTACAACGCATTCAAAGTCATCAATGGCACACACCGTTTTCACTCACTGCCTGCCGACTTGAGGCTGATAAATATAACGCATCACTCTGCGCTTGTCAAGCGGTCACTTATGTGATTATAAAATATATTATAATTTGGATTTATTTAATATAATTGTTATTTAATTTGGTGATATTGCAATAAATTAGTATAATAGTTCGCAAATAGCCACTTGAAAGTATTTAATTAAACATGCAACTAGATAATATAGATAAACAAATTCTTGAGGCGCTACAAGACGATGGCCGCCTTACAAATCGTGACTTGGCGGTTATGATCAACTTGTCACCACCCACAACCTTAGAGCGAGTTAAAAAACTGGAAAGCAAAGGCTTTATTAAAAAGTTTGTTGCCATTGTGGATCCTGCTAAAGTGGACGCAAACTGTTTCATTTATGTTGAGGTGACGCTTGCACGACATGGTAAAGAAGCGCTGCAGCGCTTTACCGAAGACATCATTAGCCTAGACGAAGTTCTTGAATGTCACCGCATCACTGGTGGTGCTGACTTTTTGTTAAAAGTTGTTACAAAAAATATCAGTGGTTATGAGGAGTTTCTTATTCATAAGCTAACAGACCTCAAAGATATCCACCATTTAAAAACCCTGGTGGTTTTATCTACCTTGAAACAAGAAACTAAAATCCCTGTCAACAATAGCTAACAACAGATAAAAACAATGAACAATAATAACGAAACAGCGCAATGGAAGCGCTCTGGCGCGGAGATGGCGCAAAAGAGACAAGAGCACATCGAGCGTACGCGCAAATGGCGGTTTGACACCATTGCAACTCATGGTCTTTATGGCCTAGAGCAGGCGCTCAACTCTAATAATGGCTCGATTATGGAGCCTGTCTATATGAGTCCTGCGCAAGCATTTCAAGATTACGACCACATGCAAGTGGCAATGGCTTACGAAATGCCTTCATGGGCTTATACGAGAATTGCCAACCCCTCCACGTCATTTTTTGAGGATACGGTTGCCCTTCTAGAGGCTTATGGTACGGGGCTAGACACGTTTTGTGTTGCGTGCGGTAGTGGCATGGCGGCCATTCGTACAGCGATCGAGCCATTCTTAATTGATGACAAGTCATTGCCAAAGCCTAATTTTGTTAGCACGGCCTGTGTTTATGGCGGCACATTCCAGCAGTTTTCGATTCGTCAAATGCAAGAAAAAGACATCGAGGTGCGCTGGGTTAAAAACGCCTCAGATTTGGATGAGTGGGCTGCAAAAATTGATGCTGGCACACGTTTTCTATTTGGTGAAATGCCGTCTAATCCGGCAGTTGCTTTGTTCGATATCGAAAAAGTGGCCGAGCTGGCACATCAAAACGACGTTCCGCTGATTGTTGATGCGACCTGTGCGTCGCCTGCGCTGACTCGCCCGCTGGCCTTCGGCGCGGATATTGTTGTGCAGTCGGCCTCTAAGGTGATGGCGGCCAATGGTACGTCAATTGTCGGTACGGTAACAGCCAAAATGAATATTCCAAGCCGCGTTGGTAGTGATCAAATGCGTGAGAATTTTGGTGCTTATGTGAAACTGCTTCCATACAGAGACAATGGTCCTGCACTGAGTCCAATGAGCGCAATACTGGCATTAAATGATCTTCGCTCTCTGCGTTCTCGAGTGGCGCAAATGAGTCGCTCTAGTCAGAAAATTGCAGAGTTCTTGGAGTCGCACCCGAAAATAAAAAGCGTTAACTATCCAGGGCTTGCCAGCCACCCTCAGGCCGATCTAGCCAATAAATACCTAACGTTGGTTGACAGTGAATACGATACGGGTCAGGCAGAAAATTGTTACGGCTACATGATGAGCTTCGAGGTTTGCGAGTTGGATGCTTATGAGCCAGAGAACACACGCACTTTTTACGATAAATTAAACATGATTTGGCGCGCTACAGACTTGGGCCGTGTGAAAACGGTTGCCACCATTCCTGCTATTTCCACCCACCAACAACAGGGAGATGAGGGCAGAGACTTGGCAGCTATTAAGCCAAACCACGTTCGTTTGTCGATTGGTATTGAGCATGCAGACGACATCATTGATGATTTGGACCAGGCATTAGCTGCGATTGTTTCAAATAGAGAGGCCTCGCGTATTGAGGGTGAAAAAGAAGCAGCTGTTGCCACTTAAGGCGCTACCTATTAAGCTGAAGATCTACACTCCCAAGCCCTGCTTGGGAGTAATTAATCTTCAACAGCGCCAATCAAAATCACAAAGTATATGCCCTCAAATCAAATACAGCACAAGGGTCAGTGGAGTGATAATAGCTATTGCAGCTTGATGCATTAATATAGGTTGTTTCTCCCCTAATTAGCCCTCATCATAGCTTTCATGAACATGAGCAAATATATGAAGTGTCAGCTTGTATTAACAATGGTCAACAAGGCTTAATACCCGCCCACGCCTCTATTTTTAACGCAGCCCACCGCACTAATCGGTGGACCACAGGCTATTAATGCATCAGTATTACCAGGAATTAAGTCCCATTTTTTTCTTAATCAACTTGTCTTGTAGAAGATCAAAAGCCTACAATATGTTTTTAGGCGTTGTGATTTGCTTAAGGATGAAAAATTGATATTTTTATGAATTAAATAAACTTTTGCCTTAGCTCATTACGTCCATAAGCCCTCAAAGTTCAAATGGCAAGGACACTGTTGCTGGCTTGTCAAAGTATCTGCAAAAACCCGGCATGTGCCGATATTTATTATCTTTAATACGATATTGTCATAACAGCTCTCATCTATTATTTATTTTTTGTTAACAATAGACCTTATAAATAAATAATTAATGGGAAATATTGTTAATAATTGTATAAATTGTTGACAATATGTATAATTCGAGCGTATTATTTGCAACGTACTATTTTCTTATTGTATTAATAATTAAAAAATAGCACAACTTTTAATTATAAACTGGCATCTTAAATGAGCGACAAAACACTCAATACTTTTCCAAGATTACTTGCGAGTCATGCAAAATTGCGCCCTGATCATGTCGCCATTCGTGAAAAAGAACTTGGTATATGGCAATCTTGGACCTGGTCTCAGGTGGCTAAAGAAGTTCAGGCACTGGCTGGTGGTTTGGCGGCTCTGGGTCTGAAGCGTGGTGAAAAGTTGGCTATTATCGGTGATAACCGTCCCCGCCTTTACTGGGGCATGACTGCAGCCCAAACACTGGGCGCGATACCGGTGCCACTCTATCAGGATTCGATTGCCGATGAAATGGCTTATATTCTCGATAATGCTGACGTAAAAATTGCATTGGTGGAAGATCAGGAGCAGGTAGATAAATTGCTAGAAATACGTGATCGCTGCCCTCAAATTGAACATATTATTTTTGATGACCCGCGCGGTTTGCGCCATTACGACCAGCCTTTTTTACACAATTTTGAAGATATTCAGAGCCGGGGTAAGGAATTTAATCAGCAGAATGACAATTACCTTAACAAGGAAACAGAGCAATCTGATGGAGATGAAATTTCCATTATACTCTACACTTCAGGCACGACTGGTAACCCCAAGGGGGTTGTGCTTACCAATGACAATGTTATTATTACCGCACGTAATGGAATTATTCGTGAAGGTCTAACGGCTGACGAAGAAGTGTTAGCATATCTGCCCATGGCTTGGGTGGGCGATAACCTATTTTCATATGCCCAATCCCTTGTTGCCGGATTCTGTGTCAGTTGTCCTGAAGGCGCCTCCACGGTTACTAACGACCTGCGTGAAATAGGCCCTACATATTATTTTGCTCCGCCTCGTGTGTATGAAAATATTTTGACTCAGGTGATGATCCGCATGGAGGATGCCAGCAAAATCAAACGCAACATGTTCCACTACTTTATGGAACATGCGAGCAAGACTGGGGTCAAAATCCTTAATGGAGACAAGGTTTCCGCCAAAGATTCTCTAATCTACAAACTGGGCAACTTTTTAGTATACGGCCCTCTCAAAGACGCACTTGGAATGGGTCGTATTAAACTGGCGTATACGGCCGGTGAAGCTATTGGGCCGGAAATTTTTGAATTTTATCGCTCGCTCGGAATTAACATCAAACAGCTGTACGGCCAAACCGAATGCATGGTGTTCCTTTGTGTTCAACCCGATGGAGAGGTTTTTGCCGACACTGTTGGCACCCCTGCTATCGATGTTGAGATAAAAATCGACGATAAAGGCGAAATTCTATATCGCAGCCCCGGGGTGTTTCATTCTTATTATAAAAATCCGGAATCAACCGCTAGTACAAAAACGTCAGATGGTTGGGTTCTTACTGGTGACGCCGGTTTTTTTGACGAACATAATGGTCACTTAAAAATCATAGATCGCGCCAAAGACGTGGGAAAACTTAACGATGGCACAATGTTCGCACCTAAGTATATTGAAAATAAACTGAAGTTTTTCTCCTTTATCAAGGAAGCCGTTTTATTTGGCAATGAGCGTGATCACAGTTGCGCGTTTATTAATATCGATTTGGAAGCGGTTGGAAACTGGGCCGAGCGACGCAACCTAGCTTATTCCGGTTATATTGATTTGGCTGGTCAGGATGAAGTTTACACGCTGATTAAGGAATGCGTCGA
>JBBWVS010000011.1:0-7823 GCA_050256335.1 Gammaproteobacteria bacterium
GTCTTCCATTGTCCCTTATCGAGATACCACCAAGGCTGATAGTTAAGGATATTACTTCGTGGTTCGGTGTGGGAAAAGATTTTTACCCAGCCCCTAACACCAAAAAAGCCGTTGATCTTACCGACCAACAGCTTTTCATCGCTTTGTTCTGACGTCTGAGACAGAGAATTACTCAGCGGCTTTATCTTTCGCTGGCGCTTCTTCTGCTACAACTTCCTCTGCAGGAGCTTCTTCCACTGCGGCTTCTGCCTCAGCTGCTGCAATTTTTGCTGCTTCTGCTACTTCTGCCTCTTCAGCTGCTTTCGCCTCTGCTATTTCTTTCGCTGCTGCGTCTGCTGCTGTTTTTTCAGCTGCTGCAATTTTCGCTGTGTCTGCTGCTGTTTTTGCTTCAGCTGCTGCTACGCGCTTCTCACGAATTGAAGGATCTTTGTGCTCTTTAACAAGTTGCTTAACGCGATCTGAAATCTGTGCACCTTGAGATATCCAATATGCCAGTCTGTCTTCGTCGAGTTGAAGTCTTACTTCTTGTCCGCGTGCTACTGGATTAAAAAATCCAATGCGCTCAATGTAACCACTGTCTCTACGCTTTCTAGAGTCTGTCGCTACAATCGAATAAAAAGGTTTTCTCTTCGCTCCACCTCGGGCCATTCTAATCTTAACCATGGGTTTTTTGCTCCTTTGTGATTGTTAGGTTGTAAAGGCGGGAGATTATATCAGTTTTGGAAGTCTCTTTAGATATCTTTTGCTAACTTAATCGCATCGCCAATGTAGTTCATTGGGGTAAGTTGTGCCAAGGCTTTTTTGGCCTCCTCAGGAATGTCCAAAGTCTCGACAAAATCTTGCAAAATTTGGGCATTAATTTTCTGCCCTCGAGTGAGCTCTTTTAACTTTTCATAAGGGTTTTCAACGCCGTAACGACGCATCACTGTTTGGATCGGCTCGGCCAAAACCTCCCAAGCATTATCTAAGTCTTCAAGCAGTTTTGCTTCGTTTGTTTCAAGCTTGGAGATGCCTTTTGTAATAGAGGCGAATGCAATCAGAGAGTGCGCACAACTAACGCCTAGATTTCTGAGCACGGTAGAGTCTGATAAATCTCTTTGCCAGCGTGAAATTGGCAATTTATTCGCCAAATGCTCACCAATTGCATTGGCAAGGCCCAAATTACCTTCGCCGTTTTCAAAATCAATCGGGTTGACTTTGTGTGGCATTGTCGAAGATCCGACCTCGCCAGCAATGGTTTTTTGCTTAAAGTAGCCCAGTGAAATGTAACCCCAAACATCGCGGGAGAAGTCAATCAAAATCGTATTGAAACGATTCATCGCGTGATAATACTCAGCAATGTAATCGTGAGGCTCAATTTGTGCGGTATACGCTGCGTAATTGATACCCAAACTCTCGATAAATCCTTGTGACACTAAAGGCCAATCAATATCAGGGTAGGCGCTAATATGGGCATTGAAATTACCCACCGCACCATTAAATTTACCCATAATACTGACTTGCTCAAACTGGACAATTTGGCGGTTTAATCTAGCGCTAAAATTCGCCATTTCTTTACCCAATGTTGTCGGCGAAGCTGTTTGGCCGTGGGTTCTAGAAAGCATTGGAATTTCGGCGTTATTTTTGGCCAAATCCGCTATTAAGTCCGACAGATTTTGCATCTGTTGCACTAACACTGTGCGACCATCGTTAAGCATTAACGCATGAGAAAGATTGTTGATATCTTCAGAAGTGCAGGCGAAATGAATAAACTCACTCACTTGCTCAAGCGCTGTATTGCCAATAATTTTATCTTTGAGAAAGTACTCAACCGCTTTCACATCGTGATTGGTTGTACGCTCAATATTCTTTACTGCCTCAGCATCTTCCAATGAAAAATTATCAACAATAGCATTGAGAGATTGATTGGTCATTTCATCAAATTCACCCACCTCAGAAATTTGCGGGTTGTTAGACATTGCTTGCAACCAGCGCACTTCAACCAAAACTCGGTACTTAATGAGGCCAAATTCACTGAAAATATTTTTCAAGTCGCTAGTTTTGTCGCTGTAGCGACCATCAATTGGGGAGATGGATGTTAGGGTATTAAATTTCATAATCTGAACGTTTGAGTCAATAGAATCAAGGCTTGACCGCAAAAATGATAAAATTATACGCTGTTATTGAATCATCACTTGCCGAGAATACCCTTATGAAAAAAACTTACCTAAAGCACTGCGAAGAAAGAAAAGCAGACAACCTTCCGCCACTCGCACTGGAAGCCGTACAAACCAAGTCGGTAGTAGACCACTTAATTAAGGGCTCAGATGATGATTTTTACTTAGATTTGCTGACACATCGGGTGCCACCGGGCGTCGATGAAGCGGCTTATGTTAAGGCGGGCTTCTTAACCAGTGTTGCCAAAGGCGAGCAAGCTTGCACAGCAATTACTCAAGAACATGCGACTTTTTTACTCGGCACAATGCTTGGTGGTTACAACATAGACTCGTTGATTGATCTACTGGATATTGATGCAACAGCTGAAGCTGCCTGTAAATCTTTATCACACACAATTCTTATCTACGAAGCCTATCAAAGAATTATTGAAAAATCAGCAAATAATGTATTCGCTAAAAAAGTCGTTGACTCTTGGGTAAATGCAGAATGGTTCACTGCCAAAAAGGTCATGCCAGAAGAAATCAAAGTTGTTGTTTTCCGCGTTGACGGCGAAACCAATACCGATGACCTTTCGCCGGCAACGGAAGCTTGGTCACGTCCCGATATTCCGTTGCATGCAAATTCAATGCTCATCAAAAAAATGGATAATCCGTTCAAGACCATTGACAAATTAAAAGAGACAGGCTTGCCACTTGCCTACGTCGGTGACGTGGTCGGTACAGGTTCGTCACGCAAATCTGCAATTAATTCCGTGCTTTGGCACATGGGTAATCCGATTGACTACATCCCAAATAAAAATAGCGGTGGTGTGGTTCTTGGTGGCAAAATTGCGCCGATTTTCTTCAACACAGCTGAAGATTCAGGCGTACTACCAATTGAATGCGATGTTTCCAAGCTGGCAATGGGTGATGAGATCACTATTAAGCCCTATGCAGGCGTTATTATCAATGCCGCTGGCGAAACCGTTTCGACTTTTGAGTTAGCCCCAACCACAATGCCAGATGAAGTTCGTGCTGGCGGTCGCATTCCATTGATTATTGGTCGTGGCTTAACGGACAAAACTCGTAACGACCTTGGTCTGAGCGTGAGTGATGCCTTCCTTCGCCCACAAGATCCAAGTGATATCCACACAGGCTTCACCCTAGCACAAAAAATTGTCGGTAAAGCATGTGGCGTTGAAGGTATTCGCCCAGGAACGTACTGTGAGCCACGCATGTCAACCGTTGGCTCGCAAGACACAACCGGCGCAATGACAAGAGATGAGCTGAAAGAGTTGGCCTGTTTAGGATTTTCTGCTGATTTGGTCATGCAAAGCTTCTGTCATACGGCTGCTTATCCAAAACCAATCGATTTAGAACTGCAACACACTTTGCCTGACTTTATGCAATCAAGAGGTGGCGTGGCGCTGAGACCGGGCGATGGCATTATTCATTCTTGGCTTAACCGCATGTTACTGCCTGACGAAGTGGGTACAGGTGGCGACTCTCATACACGCTTCCCAATTGGTATTAGCTTTCCAGCGGGCTCAGGCTTGGTTGCCTTTGGCGCCTCTATCGGTGTTTTACCACTCGATATGCCAGAATCAGTATTGGTGAGATTTACTGGTGAAATGCAGCCAGGAATTACACTGCGTGACTTGGTCAATGCCATCCCTTATGTGGCCATTCAAAGGGGATTATTAACGGTTGAAAAATCTGGCAAGAAAAATGTCTTTTCTGGTCGTGTACTGGAAATTGAAGGCTTGGGTGATCTTAAAGTTGAACAAGCGTTTGAACTTGCAGACGCATCTGCTGAACGCTCAGCGAATGGTTGCGCGATACAACTTAATAAAGCACCCATTGAAGAGTATTTGCGTTCAAACATTACTCTACTAACTTCAATGATTGATGCGGGCTATAACGACAAGAAAACAATTGCCAAACGTATTCAGGCGATGCAAAAATGGCTTGATAATCCTGAGTTGCTTACAGCAGATAAAGATTGCGAGTACTTTGAAGTGCTTGAGATTGATCTCAACGAAATCAAAGAACCGATTGTGGCTTGTCCTAACGACCCGGACGATGTGAAATTACTTTCTGAGGTCGCTAATACTCCAATTGATGAGGTCTTTATCGGCTCATGCATGACCAACATCGGCCACTTTAGAGCGGCTGCACAATTGTTAAAAGACAAAGACGAGCTTACCACAGAACTATGGATTGCACCGCCAACAAGAATGGACGAAAAACAACTTCGTGCAGAAGGCGTGTATGAAACCTTCGAGCGATTAACAAAACATACTGAAATACCAGGCTGCTCGCTTTGCATGGGCAACCAAGCGCGAGTGAAAGATAACTGCACCGTAGTTTCGACTTCTACGCGCAACTTCCCTAACCGTTTGGGCGATGGGGCAAATGTTTACCTTTCTTCGGCAGAAGTGGCAGCAATTTCAGCGAAGTTGGGCTATCTTCCAAGTGTTGATGAATATCTTACTTTAATGAAGGATATCGAGCCACTTGAGGGTGATATTTATCAATATCTAAACTTTGATCAACTGGCCGACTATCAAGCCAGCATGGCAAACGTACCGATTGAAACAATACTCGCAAGTTAAGCTGGTAGACAATAAAAAAGCCGCTTAAAAGCGGCTTTTTTATTGTTTATGGTAAAGAGCTTATTTAATCTTAGCTTCTTTGTACATAACGTGTTTTCTTACAACAGGATCAAACTTTTTAACTTCAACTTTTTCAGGGTGAAGACGCTTGTTCTTAGTAGTAGTGTAGTAGTGACCTGTATCAGCCGAAGAAACCAATTTAATTTTATCTCTCATAATATCTCCTTAAACCTTTTCGCCGCGAGTGCGGATTTCCGACAAAACAACATCAATGCCTTTTTTATCAACAATGCGTAAACCTTTTGCAGACAGCTTCAATTTAACAAAACGGTTCTCAGCTTCAACCCAAAAACGGTGTGTGTGCAAATTTGGGTAAAAACGACGACGCGTTCTATTGTTCGCGTGTGACACGTTATTGCCACTCATAGGGCGCTTACCAGTAACTTGACAGACTTTTGCCATGACGACTACCTACAGAATTTCCAAAAAGGGTAAATTATACGCAAAAATTTGCCGTTTTTTAATTAAATTTCTATTTACTATCAGTATAAAAACTGTATCATAGCCCCCTGCTGGAGGGATGGCAGAGCGGCTGAATGCACCGGTCTTGAAAACCGGCAAGGGCTAATACCCTTCTAGGGTTCAAATCCCTATCCCTCCACCATACTCCTCTTTATAAAACCCTTTCATAGCAACCTTTATAAGTATTAAACCCTTTTAAATAAGGCTTCTTGCTATTTCACTACTATCTTAGCTTATCTCTCTTCATCTACCCACATATTCAACAAATGTGTATATAATGGTGTATATAAAGACAATTTAATTATAATTATTAGCTTCTATATACACAATGCTAACTAACACTGCAATTAAAAACCTAAAGATAAAGACAATAATCTACTATGTGAAAGACTCACATGGATTAAGATTACAAATTAACCCTTGTGGTTCTAAGATATGGCAACACAGGTTTAGGATTAAAGAAAAAGGCAAGTTAAAAGGTAAGATTAGAAATGCCATCAGTGAATATCCTGAAACTTCACTTCTAGATGCTAGGCAGTGGAGGGATGAAAATAAACGATTACTCAAACAAGGAATTATTCCTCCAAAGGTTTACAATTCAACCACCAACGATAATCAGGATAAGAACACATTTAAAGATTTGTTTGATATGTGGTATGCCAATCAAAAAGATGGTTGGACTTATGACTACGCTATTGATACTCAACAAAGAGTAGAGAAACACTTGTTACCTTTGCTTGGTTATAAACCTATAACAAAGATTAACACCAAGACAATGAGAGATTTATTGTTAGGTATTCAAGACAAAGGACTCATAGATACTCTCTATAAAGTTAAAAGCATAGCATCAAGGATATTTAATTATTCTATCGGTATGGAAATAAGCGAAATTAATCCAGTTAATAACTTATCAAATGACATCTTTAAAAAGAAGGTAGAGAAGCATTACGCTTCTGTCACCGAACCAAAACAAATTAAGTGGTTACTTGATATGCTCAAGGAGGTTAATAGTGCACTACCAGTAAAGACAGCTTTAGAGTTAGCACCACATTTGTTTCTTAGACCAGAAGAATTAGCGGGATTGAAATGGTCAGAGATTGATTTTAATGACAGGATTATTAGGGTTCCTGCTGAAAGAATGAAAATAAAAAAGAAGACTCATCTTATTCCTATGAGTAATGAAGTCATTGAAATATTGACTGTTCTTAGTAATGCTAATTTAGACTCAACCTTTTGTTTTCCATCGGCAAGAAGCAAGAGTCGACATGTAACAACTAACGCTTTATTGATAGCCATTCGTTCAGCAGGAATAGACAAGGAAACATTTACTACTCATGGGTTCAGACACATGGCATCAACACGACTTAATGAATTAGGTTTTAATCCTGATGTCATCGAGAGTCAGTTAGCTCACAAACTAAGCGGTGTTAGAGGAGTTTATAACCAAGCTGAATATCTAGATGATAGGAAAAACATGATGCAGGAGTGGTCAGACTATCTTGATAATCTACTAGCACCAGAATCTTTAGCTTGAGATTTTCTATAACCTTTACCTCTTGTCTTGGCTAGGTAAGATAACCTTTTAATTGCCTTTGCCCTCTCTTCTTCGAGATTGTTTTTATCAATGTAGTAAAAACAATCCTCAGGAATATAGCAGTGCCCATTCTTATACCACTTGACTTTAATTTGTCTTAATAACTTGCTTGGTTGTTGAATTACATCACCATCAATATATAAAGCACAATGATAATGTTGTGCCTTTGCCTTCTCTAATTCTCTTACCCATACATGTCCAATGTCTTTTGTTTTATTGTATGTTCTTTTTATCCTTTGTTTTTGACGAGTCATAAAGGTTGATACAACTTCATTATCATCAGAATATTCTCTAAGGTGTAAGTCGAACCTTACAACCAAGACTCTTTTGTGTATGGCTATACAAATGTCTAATTGTTCAACTATCCTTTCAATAATGTCTGGATAGACACCCAATGTATCTGTTGAGTTTATTTCTAATTGTTCGTTGTTGATTGTTAAGATAGAACCATAATGTTCTTTTTTTCTGTTTCTCTTTGGCATACTGAGTACTCCATTAGATATTATGAAATACCGTCATTAAACAGTCACTCCCAAGACTCTAATTTCTTGTAGTAATTAAGGACTTAGGAGTTTCTATTTAGTTAAAAAGGGGGTGTGAAAACCGCTTTTCAGATTGACAGGTTTAAGCTACTTTTTATCACTATCTTTGTGAAGTGATAAAACCCAGTCCATAAGTTGTTCGCCTGCCGAATTCAATACTGATTCGATAGAAGGAACATTATTAGTATCGGCAAAGGACACTTTACCCCTTGTGATAAAGCCTTTTAACTTTAGCTCCGATATAAACCTGAACATCGCTCTAGGGTTACTAAAGAAATGTTTTTCAGCTCTCTTACGAGGTTGTTTATGTACTAAGGTATAGTTGCGGGTGTCACAGTAGAATGAAAACTCATCATCAATAACTCTAGACATTGGCAACCTCCTCATCTCTTGCATCTACTCTTGATTGTAACCA
>JBBWVS010000012.1:0-1809 GCA_050256335.1 Gammaproteobacteria bacterium
ACCCGATTTGATGCCATTTGCAAAAGGTGTTACCTCTGGTTATTTGCCACTCGGCGGTTTGGTTGTTAGTGACGAAATTGTTCAAGTACTGCGTGATGCTAAAGTTGAATTGGCGCACGGCTATACTTATTCTGCTCATCCGACTTGTGCGGCAGCCGCTATAGCCAATATTGAATTAATGCACCAAACCAATATTGTTGATAAGGTGAAAAATGAAGTCGGTCCGTATTTAGCCAACAAGTGGAAATCGTTAACCGACCATCCTCTTGTGGGTGAGGCTAGAAGTTTGGGCATGTTAGCAGCTATTGAGATTGTTAAGGATAAAGATAATTTTATTAGACACAAAAACGCCAAAGAAGTCGCAGGTATTTGTCGTGATCATTGTTTTGCTAATGGTCTTGTGATGAGAGCGGTTGGAAATAAAATGATTATCGCACCGCCACTGGTTTGCACCAATAGTGAAATTGATGAAATTCTTGAAAAAGTATGGCAATCGCTGGATATGACAGCAACGAGTATTAACTAGAGTTAATAGTGCAATCCTATTACAGTGCCAGTAAAAATATAGATATTGCACAAGCTTCTCTTTGTAATGAAGTGAGTGCTGATATTTGTGTTATTGGTGGTGGCTATACCGGCTTATCAACAGCCTTGTATCTTGCAAAAAATGGCATTAAGGTTGTTGTTCTTGAGGCCAATACTATTGCTTCTGGCGCTTCTGGCGCTAATGGGGGGCAAATATCTGGCGGCATGAGACGAGATCAAATACATTTAGAAAAAACACTTGGGAAGGCTGTAGCAAAAACACTTTGGGTTATTGGTGAAAGGGCTAAAGATCATGCTAAAACTTTGATTGATGAGTATCAAATCGAATGTGATTACAAGAATGGTATTGCACATCCAAATCATAAGCAAAAGTATTGCGATGAGTCGAAAGCCTACGTAGAGCACTTAAACAAGCATTATGACTGCAGTGATATTATTTATGCAGACGATGATCAAATGCGAACACTGACGGGCTCAGAGGCTTATTTTGGTGGCTCTTATGACAGAGCACAGGCGCATTGCCACCCGCTCAATTATGCGTTGGGTATAGCAAAGGCTGCGCTTAATAATGGCGCTAATATTTATGAAAATAGTACTGTCAACTCATACCACTTAAAAAATGGCAAGATGCGTGTTTTGACCGCTAATGGTGCTGTCAATGCTGAACGGGTGGTTTTGGCTTGCAATGGCTATTTGGAAAATCTGGAACCCAAGTTGACTTCGAAGATTTTGCCAATGAATAATTACATTGTTGCCACTAAGCCACTTGCCGATGATATGGTTGAGAAAATCAACCCTGAAGATATTGCATTTGCCGATTCTCGTTTTGTTGTTAATTATTTTCGCTTAAGTGCAGATAAACGTCTTTTATTTGGTGGTGGTGAAAATTATTCGCAAAATCTTTCAAGCAATATAGTACCTATTGTGACCAAGCCAATGGAAAAAATTTACCCTTTTCTTAAAGGCATTCAAATTGATTATGCCTGGGGTGGAAAATTAGCTATTACCCTTAATCGTTTGCCATTTTTTAAAACGTTGCATAGTGGCAAAGTGCTTTCGGCACAAGGCTACTCTGGTCAGGGTGTTGCATTAGCGAGTTTTGCAGGAAAAATTATTGCTGACAAAATCTGCGATGTAGGGGATATGTTCGATACGATGGCAAATATCCCGACACCAAGTTTTCCTGGTGGGCGATTACTTCGTAGCTCGAGTATGAAAATCGGTATGGCTTATTATGCCTTGCTTGATCGCTTATAAACTGAA
>JBBWVS010000013.1:0-6127 GCA_050256335.1 Gammaproteobacteria bacterium
AATTTTGTGAATTCAGAAGTTTGATACCAAAAAACATCAAATTAACGCCGGACGATGTTTGGCAAAAAATAGCCTACGTATTATCAATTAAAATTCTAGACCCCCAATTCTCTGGCCAGACCAAAGAAAGACTCTCATCAAGAGAGTGCGCCGCCTTTGTCTCAGGAGTCGCTAAAGACGCCTTTAGTCTCTGGCTTAACCAACACACCAATATTGCTGAAAAGATTGCAGAATTGGCAATTATGAACGCACAAGCGAGACTTAAGAGCGGCAAAAAGGTCATTCGTAAAAAAATCGTAAGCGGCCCTGCCCTGCCCGGCAAACTTTCGGATTGCACCAGTACTGACTTGAGTCAAACAGAGGTTTTTCTGGTTGAAGGTGACTCTGCTGGTGGCTCCGCCAAACAAGCAAGAGATAAAGAATATCAAGCAATCTTGCCGCTACGAGGTAAGATTCTAAACACTTGGGAGGTGGACTCTTCAGAAGTGCTCGCTTCCAATGAAATACACGACATCAGTGTTGCTATTGGACTTGAGCCAGACTCCGCTGATTTGTCAGGCCTGCGCTATGGAAAAATCTGTATTCTTGCTGACGCCGACTCTGACGGCGCTCACATTGCCACTTTAATTTGCGCTTTGTTTGTAAAACATTTTCCAAAGTTAGTGCGCGAAGGTCACGTCTACGCTGCCATGCCACCACTGTATCGCATTGATGCCGGAAAGCAAATTTTTTACGCCCTAGATGATAGCGAAAAAGATGCGATAAGCGCCAAAATTGAAAAAGAAAATAAGCGAGTAAAAATCCAAATACAGCGCTTCAAAGGCTTGGGTGAGATGAATCCCAAACAACTTCGAGAAACAACCATGCAACCCGACACCAGGCGATTGATTCAGTTGACGCTTGACAACCCACTGCAAGTAACTCAAACCATGGACATGCTGTTATCCAAAAAACGCGCATCGGATAGAAAATCTTGGCTGGAAGAAAAAGGTAATTTAGCCAATGTCTAAGGCAGTTATTCTTCTTTCAGGTGGGCTTGACTCAACAACGGTATTAGCAATTGCACAATCACAGGGGCTTGAGTGCTATGCACTAAGCTTTGATTATGGCCAAAAGCAACGCTCAGAACTAAACGCAGCAAAGGCAATAGCAAGCGAATTTGGCGCGGCAGAGCATCGAATTATGAGAGTTTGTTTGGATGATGTCGGTGGCTCTGCACTGACCGATCCCAACCTCGAAGTGCCCAAATTTACCCAAAGTGACGAAATACCGATTACATACGTTCCTGCAAGGAACACCATCTTCCTGTCTTTTGCGCTTGCTTGGGCAGAGGTGCTTGATGCTCAATCCATTTTTATTGGAGTAAACGCCCTTGACTACTCTGGCTATCCTGATTGCAGGCCAGAATACATAAAAGCCTATGAAACGATGGCTAATTTGGCCACAAAGCAATCCGTTGAAGGCAATAAAATGCAAATCCACACACCTCTTATCAACCTCACTAAAGCCGAAATTATTCAACAAGGTCAGCTTCTGGGTGTTGACTACTCTATGACCACCACTTGTTATCAGGCAAACGATAAAGGTGAGGCTTGTGGAGAATGCGATGCTTGTGTTTTGCGCCAAATCGGATTCAATCAAGCAGGCGTTGACGACCCTACCCGCTATCAATAAAATAATTTAAATTAACCTTGCAAAAGGCTAATTTGGCGATAAAATAGTAACCTTTAAAACCAATTAAGGAATATAGTCAAAATGAGCATTGAAGAAAGAGTACGTAAAGTTGTCTGCGAGCAGCTAGATGTTAGTGGTGATATTGACGATAACGCTTCTTTTATCGACGACCTAGGTGCAGACTCTCTAGACACTGTTGAGCTAGTCATGTCTCTTGAAGAAGAGTTTGACTGTGAAATCCCCGACGATGAGGCAGAAAACATCACAACAGTCCAACAAGCAATTGACTACGTTAAAGCAAATACCTAATAACGACCTATAAATCCTGGAAGGCGCTTTTTTTTTTAAATTAAGCGCCTTTTTTTTAGCAAAAAACCAATTAAGTATCATTATGAGCAAAAGAAGAGTTGTTGTCACCGGTCTTGGGATAGTTAGCCCTGTTGGAAATTCTGTTAAACAATCTTGGGATAACATTCTCAACGGCGTTTCAGGAATCGACTATCTAACAAATCTTGATACCGAAGGCCAGGTGGTCACTTTTGGTGGCTCAGTTAAGGACTTTGATATTAGCGATTACATCAGTCCAAAAGATGCAAAAAAAATGGATATTTTTATTCATTACGGCATGGCAGCTGGTATTCAAGCAATTGAAGACAGCGGCATTGAAATCACCGAGGAAAATGCCGAACGCATTGGTGTAGCTATTGGTGCTGGTATTGGCGGACTTCATACCATTGAAAAAACATCAAACCTATTTAGAGACAAGGGTGCTAAGCGCATTTCGCCTTTCTTTGTGCCCTCTTCTATTATTAATATGGTTTCCGGTAACCTCTCAATCAAGTACGGTCTAAAAGGGCCTAACTTTGCCATTGTCACTGCTTGTACAACTGGAACGCACAATATTGGTGATGCTTCAAGGCTTATTGAATACGGCGATGCGGATGTGATGGTTGCGGGTGGTACGGAAATGTCAACGACCAATATCGGTCTTGGCGGTTTTGCCGCTGCAAGAGCCCTTTCAACGCGTAACGAAGACCCAAAAACCGCCTCTCGTCCTTGGGATGTTGATCGGGACGGTTTCGTGTTGGGCGATGGCGCCGGAGTGATGGTTCTGGAAGAGTATGAGCATGCTAAAAAGCGTGGCGCTAAAATTTACGCCGAGATTTCTGGCTACGGCATGAGCGGTGATGCTTATCACATGACACTCCCCTCAAAAGGCGGAGAAGGTGCAGCGAGATGCATGACCAATGCACTTAAAAACGCCTCAATCAACCCAAATCAAGTTAACTACATCAATGCCCACGGCACCTCAACACCGGCCGGTGATATTGCGGAAACGGACGCCGCTAAATTAGCACTGGGTGATCATGCCTATAACATTGTCATGAGTTCCACCAAATCAATGACAGGTCATCTATTGGGTGCGGCCGGCGGTATCGAAGCAGTCTTTACAGCCCTTGCAATACAAGATCAAGTGGCCCCACCTACGATTAACATCTTTAATCAAGATCCAGCGTGTGATTTAGATTATGGCGCTAATGAAGCAAGAGAAATGCCAATTACTCATGCGATTTCAAATTCATTTGGCTTTGGTGGCACGAACGGCTCAATCGTTCTATCTAAAATAAGCTAACCGATTTACTCTTCGAGAATGAGTGTGGATGTTTGAATGATGTCTGCTTCAGAAATGAGCTCTTCAACGATCTTATAAATACGAATAGCGCCGTTTTGGATACTGTGAAGCGCCTCTTTTTTGTGAATGACAATCAGCCAACTTTCGTCATCCGATTCAAACTTGACAGCTCCGCCAATGAGCGCCAGTGCAACTATCACACCCAGCAAAAATTTAATCACTTTTTGACGCGCCTTTTTCTATCATCTTATTCGTATTTTACCCACTGTTTTACTCGACTATGTAGATATTCCGCAAGCCTTTAAAAGACCTTCAAGTTGCGGTTTTTCACCTCTAAATTTTTGATATTGCTCCATAAAATCAAGGCTACCACCCACCTCAAGAATACACTCCCTAAATTTTATTGAAGTCTTTGAGCCAATACCGCCATTTTGTTGAACAAATTCATAGGCATCTGCAGCAAGGACTTCAGCCCATTTATAGCTAAAATAACCGGCCGCATAGCCACCAGCAAAAATGTGTGAAAAAGCGTTTAAAAATCGATTCTCGTCAATAATTGGCATCAATGATGTCTTCTCTCTAACCTTTTTCAGTACAACGTTAGTATCGTCGCTCGACATGTGAGTACGGATATCCCATAAAGAAAATTCACATTGCCTTAGCATTTGCAAGCCCGATTGAAAATTCTTTGAAGCCACCACCTTGTTATACAGATCAATAGGCAAAGTTTCACCGGTTTGCCAATGCGATGAAAGACTCTCAATCACGCCTTTTTCATAACAATAGAACTCCATGTATTGGCTTGGTAATTCAACACCATCCCAAGGGACACCACTGATTCCAGCAGCACAAGGATAAGGCACTTTGGTCAACACATGATGTAGAGCATGACCAAATTCATGGAACAAGGTAACAATTTCATCAAACTCAAATAACGCCGGTTTGTCGCCCGTTGGGCCGTTCAAATTGCACACCACAAAGGCCACTGGTAAGTTATCTTGGTACAACCCTTGATAGTCAGACATCCAAGCACCACCTCGCTTATTCTCTCTGGCGTAAGCGTCTAAGTATATTCGCCCAATAAGTCCGTTGTCATCCGCAAGTTCAAGCACTTTAACATCGTCGTGGTAAGTAGACTCTGACACCTCTGTAACACAAATACCGTACAGTCTTTGGATGGTTGAGAAGAGTCCTTTTAATACACTTGACTCAGGAAAATACGGCGTTAAATCGGAGCGCTTATAACCAAATTTTTGTTGCTTAAGTTTCTCTGAATAATGCATCAAATCCCAAGGTGACAACTCACCCCCCGCAAACGACTTAAGCTCTTCTAATTCGCTTATTGCCTGATCTTTTGAACGAATAACAAGCTCGTCTAAAAAGCCAACAACCTCCTCTGCTGAGCCAACCATTTTTGATTCAATGGAGAGTTCGGAATAATTCTTAAATCCTAGTAATTGTGCAAGCTCACCTCGAAGCTTTAAGATATCACTCATCACTTGCTGGTTATCGTAATCTTTTGAAGTGCAACCCACATCGGATGCTCGTGAAATATAAGCTCGGTAAATCTCCTCTCTTAAAGAAGCGCTATTTGCATAAGTCATGACGTCCATATAAACAGGAATTTGCAAACTTAAACAGTAGCCATCTTCCGTTCTTACTTTGGCCAATTCAGTTTCAGAATAGCCATCAAGCTCTTCAATTGTTACTGTCTTTTTCCACTCGTTAGTTGATTGCAATACATTTTTTGAGAATTGGTTACTAAGCAAGCTTAACTCTTCTTGTATTGCCTTAAAGCGATCTAAGGCCACACCCTCTAAACCAACACCAGAAAGCTCAAAGCCTTGAATAGACTCTTTAACGATATGCGATTGCTGCTCATTTAAAGCGCTATCTTGCAGCCGTTGAAAAGCATGATAGAGGTCTTTGTTGGCACCAAGATCGCTGTAATACCGGGAAATTAAAGGCAGTGTTTTTTCATATTCAGTATTGAATCCTTCACTAAACACAACAGAATTCAAATGAGAGTTAACACTCATCTTTTGACCCAATTCATGCTCGATTTGATCGAGCGGCTCAACCACGCTTGACCAATCGCTGCCTGCACTCGCAATATTGGCTTGAGTTAAGCCTCTTTCAGTCAGTTCGGCAATGGCTTTCTCAATATCACCGACATTGAATTCAGGGGTTTGGTTGTTGTTCATCTGCTGAGACTTGAATTAATGACAACTGGTCATTTTGCCATAATAATGATTCGTTATTCCTCTTAGAGCAAACAATAGAAAAATGCCTTAATCCAACAACTGATCGCTTCTTGATCTGTCATCCACTTTTTCTTTATGGGCTGAGGTAGTTTTGCCGTACAAATCTTTAACCCGAGATGGATTACCAATCACACCCGGCATTTCAGTAAAAGACTGAATCAATAAAAGACGATCTGATCTGCCAGTATTGTGTGTTACCTGATGCAATGAATAACGGCCCAAGAAAAACTGCAAGTCACCCTCTCGTAATTCTAGGCGCTTGACTCTTGAACGATCACCACCCAAGACTTTTTTAACTTCGTCAAAACACTCGTCACTTCGAGTTCTTAAGTCAGGAACATATTCAAAATGGCCGCCCGATTCAGCACCTTGCAACAAAAAAGTAATGGTAAATTCGTTTGTGTCAAAATGCCAATTGAAAGTTTGCTGAGCTTTGCACAGATTAACAATCATATTCGAGATAGGGTCTGCATAAATATGCAATTCTTTTTTGCTTAAACAATCGGCAAGAAAATCTCTTAATGGCTTCCAATAGTATAAAGCATGGGCATAAGTC
>JBBWVS010000014.1:0-3443 GCA_050256335.1 Gammaproteobacteria bacterium
GAGAATTATTTCCCAAGAGAGCTTTCCGGCGGCCAGCAACAGCGTGTCGGTATTGCCCGCTCATTGGCTGTTGAGCCGGATATTTGGTTCTTGGACGAGCCTTTCTCGGCGCTTGATCCTCTTATTCGTAGAGAGATGCAGGATGAGTTTTTAAGACTTCAGGCTGTTTTAAACAAAACAATTTTATTTGTCACACACGACTTTGATGAGGCGATTCGCCTCGCTGACCGTGTTGCTATTATGAAGGACGGTATTATCGAGCAAATCGATACACCAGCTAATATTGTTCTTAACCCAGCAACGGACTATGTGCGTAAATTTACCGAAGAAGTGCCTAGAGAAAAAGTACTCAAAATTAAATCAGTGATGGACCCTGTTGGCGATGAAACTGACTTAAGCGATCTTAGAGTTTCACAAGATGCCGTCATTGAAACCGTAGCAGAGGCTGTACTTAGTGAGCAAAAAGCGGTTGCTGTTGTTGATGAAAACGATAAGGTTGTGGGTTTACTGCACTCCTCAAAAGTTATTCACGTGTTGTTTGGTGAAAGCTCTACCCTTGAGAGCAACAGCTAAAGTCTGCTCATTATGAATAATTACTTAACTTATATTACGAATCGCCCCAAATTAACGCAATTTAGCGTTGTCTTAATTGTTTTCTTTATTCTTATGTCAATGACAGGAGAATATCACGACTTAATGGTGCAGCGTGATAGTTTTGCTAAAGCGGTTAACAGAGGCAACATTGTAGACTCTGTTGGGTTTTTTGAATCGCTCAGAATGATTTTCAGCTGGCAATTGCCGCCACAACTTGTCAGACTCCCTGAGATTTCTTTTTGGAATCCTTCAGTCAGTACTTCTTTCGGCTATTGGTTAGTTTCTATATTAGTTGCTGTAGGCTTGGTGTTTAATAACTACTCTAAAGCTTCTGATAAGAGAGACTGGTTCGTTCATCACTGGGGTCAATTTTTTACCAAGGGTTTTATTGGTATTCTTGTCGGCTTAGTCTTGGCACCAACCCTGTACAACTGGCTGTTTGGTGAGATTACAACCAGTACTTTTTGGGACGTGCCCAGCCTTGTTCATGATTTTGGTCAGTACCTGATGTTTGATTTTCTTCTTGTGGATCATTGGAATGTAAGAGCGCAAAGATATGACGATTGGGCAGCGGTTAGAGTTGTTACCCGAACGTTTGCCGACTCAATTCAGTTTCTAATTACCCTTATTCGCGAAATCTTAATGGGTGGTTTTAAGACAATCGTTGCCTTGGCAAATACTTTTTCAAGTCAAACTGGCTGGGATTGGATGGGCGAGAACAAGGGGCAGTGGTATGCCAGTATTCCAGCCCTACCTTGGACAGTTCTTACTGCGGGTGCCTTTATGTTGGGCTATAAATTAAAAGGCATTGGGCTGTCTATGCTGGCTGGCTTTGGTTGTGTTTATCTGCTTATTTTTGGCCAATGGGAGCCTGCAATGGAGACTCTCTCATTCGTTCTCGTGGCTGCACCGGTTTCCGGTATTGGTGGTGTGATTTGGGGTGTATTGGCATACAGAAGTAAAGCAGTCGAAAAAGCAATAACGCCGTTGTTAAATGTTGCACAAACCATGCCACATTTCTCCTACTTAGTGCCCGTTATCGTTTTCTTTGGTCTGGGTGATCATGCCGGTGCGATTGCAACGATTATTTTTGCCACTCCACCAATGGTTCGCTTAACGCTTTTGGGACTGAAAAAAGTACCACCCGAAGTGATTGAGGCGGGCATGATGAGTGGTTGTAAGAATTATCAACTGCTGTTTAAGGTTTTGATTCCAACGGCAAGATACGATATCTTGATTGGTGTTAACCAAGTGATTATGCAGTGTCTGGCAATGGCGGTTATCGCCTCGCTCATTGGCGCAAAAGGCTTGGGCTTTAATTTATTGCTTGCTTTGAATCAACTTAGAATTGGCCAGGCGTTAGAGTTGGGTATCTGTATTGTAGTTATTGCCGTGGTATTGGACAAATTATCGCTTGCTTGGGCAAATAAGCAAAAAGATTATTTTGCTGATTTGAGCTTTGTTGAACGCAATAAAACCGGTCTGCTATTCGTTGCTCTTTTCTTTTTTGCTTGTCTGTTGGCTTGGGCGGGTAATTCAATGGTTGGTGGCAGTGTCTTTAACTTTGTAGATGAGCTCATAAACTCGGTACGCAGTAACTTGGCCGGTATTTTTGATATAACACTTTATCCAATTAAAGTGGGTGTTACAAATTACTTCTCTTCGGTTCCTCATAATATGGGCATTACTACCGAGCCTATCTGGCAAGGCGGTGTGGATTGGATGGTTTCAAATTGGCAAATGAGCATTAAAGCTTTTAACAAGATGCTTTTGGAAAACATATTGATGCCAATGAAGGCGAGTTTCCTAGCGATGCCAGTGATCGCTACTTTTGCACTCTTTATGGGTATAGCTTATATTATCGGCGGCATTCGCTCATCATTGGTTATTGGAGGATTCTTGCTCTTTATGGCTCTGACAGAATGGTGGGAAAGAGCACTGATTACAATGTATATGACGACATTTGCAGTGGTTGGCTCGGTTATTATCGGCACCATTGTTGGCGCTATCGCTGTACAAAATAAGCGTGCTACAAAAGTCATCTTGTTGATTTGTGATACCTTCCAGGTTCTGCCGTCGTTTATTTACTTAATCCCGGTGATTATGTTGTTTGGTATTAATGATACCGCTGTATTGATTGCGGTGATGGTCTATGCGGTTATTCCTCCAACTCGTTACACAATCGAGGGTTTACGCAGCGTGCCAGAGTCTTTGATTGATGCAGGTCACATGTCAGGTGCAACGAAGTTACAACGATTGATTAGGATTGAATTCCCGTTGGCATTCCCGCATATTATGCTGGGTGTGAATCAGTGCGTTGCCTTTGCCCTGTTCATGGTAGTTATTGGTGCCTTTATCGGCACAGATGATTTGGGACAATTTATTTTGGGTGCATTGTCTGATAAAAAGGGTATCGGTACAGGCTTGATGTTGGGACTGTGTGTGGCGTTTATTGGCCTAGCAGTTGACCATCTGATTAATGTTTGGTCGAAGAAGAGAAAAGAAGAGCTCGGTCTCGCTTAACTCTTTTAATCTCTTAATTAAATGCGGAGTATGGATTCATACTCCGCATTTTTTTCATTCTACAAAGATGCTTTAGTAGTGTTGTCTATATTCCGACAGAAGATGCTACGAGTGACCTTATAACCCACAAAATACATTTTGGCTAACCCATGCAGCCTCTACATGTATTAGAGCTTAATGGCTATATTTTTGGTACGAACATAGTTATACAAAGCCTCAACGCCTTTTTCTCGACCAAAGCCTGATTTTCCGATACCACCAAAGGGCGTCGCCATTCCACCTGCATACCATTCATTGACAAACACTTGGCCAGCTTTTAAAGCGCT
>JBBWVS010000015.1:0-6858 GCA_050256335.1 Gammaproteobacteria bacterium
AACACTTTTAATCTCATGTGTTAAAGTACAGCGAGTAACAACTAACCAAGATTGGTCACCTTGTTCGTGGTACCAAAGTTCACGGTTGTCACCAGCAATATTTTCTCTAATGTATAGGTACTGATAGAAGTCTTCAGCAGCCTCTTCAGATTCCCAGTTTGTTGGTCTATTGATAAGATCAGCAGATCCTAAATAAACAAACTCCTCAGAATCACGAGGACCTAATAACGGATGGTTTATTATCATTGTCTTATCCTCTAATGTAGGTTAGGTTGTGCACCAACACCCTTCTCATCAATCATTTCACCGCGTCTGAAACGATCCAGACGGTAAGCGGCTGCAACTTCATGAGGTTCATCAGTCGCTAATAAATGCGCATAGCAATAACCGCTTGCCGGTGTTGCCTTAAAGCCACCATAACACCAGCCGCCATTAAAGAACAATTCCTGAACTTCAGTCTTATCGATAAACGGTGAACCGTCCATAGACATGTCCATGAGACCGCCCCACATACGCAACAATCTAACACGACCAACCATAGGCATAATCGCCATACCGCCAGAACACACATCTTCCACAACGGGTAAGTTACCACGCTGGGCATAGGTGTTGTATGCATCGATATCACCGCCAAAAACAAGGCCGCCTTTATCGGATTGTGAGCAATAGAAATGACCCGCGCCAAAGGTAATAACATTATCCATAACAGGCTTAAGACCTTCGGTTACGAATGCTTGCAGTACGTGAGACTCAATTGGTAAATTAATGCCTGCTTTAGCCATTACGCGACTTGAAGAGCCCGCAACACAAACACCCACACGACCTGATTTAATATCGCCTTTTGTTGTTTGTACACCAAGACACTTGCCATTCTCGATATTAAAGCCAGTGACTTCACAGTTTTGGATAATATCAACACCAAGATCACTCGCCGCGCGAGCATAACCCCATGCAACAGCATCGTGACGCACCGTTCCGCCGCGAGGCTGCGCTAACGCACCTTGAATTGGAAAACGGGCATTGTCCATATCAAGGAAAGGATACCTTTCTTTGACTTCTTTTTTATTTAGGTATTCACAACCGGCATCGGCAAATAACATGGCGTTACCACGACGCATAAAGGCGTCACGCTGAGCATCCGAGTGGATAAGGTTCATAATACCACGTTGAGATACCATTGCATTGTAGTTCAAATCTTGCTCAAGATTCTCCCACAACTGCATAGACATCTCGTAAAAAGGTTCGTTACCCGGTAAAAGGTAGTTTGAGCGAATAATGGTGGTATTTCTACCAACATTACCACCACCAATCCAGCCTTTTTCAAGCACGGCTACGTTAGTAATGCCGTGGTTTTTTGCCAAATAATAAGCAGTTGCCAAACCATGACCACCACCGCCTACAATAATAACATCATAGCCGTCAGCCTTCGGCTCAGCATCACGCCAAGCAGGCTCCCAGCCTTTGTGTCCCGTCAAAGCCTCTTTCAAGACCTTGAAGGCAGAATACTTAGTCCTACTCACAGGTTAACTCCAAGGGTAAGGGCTGTTTGATACTGGGTGTAACTTGCCTTCTTTGAAACGAGAGAATCTGAATGGCTCAAGAAGATCTTGCTTGTTGCCCAACAGTTCTTCAGCCACTAGACAACCAACACCTAGCATTTTATAGCCGTGGTTAGAGTCTGCAATAATTGTTACGTTTTCGTTATAAGTATCAATTACTGGAAAACTGTCTGCAGTCATACAACCAATGCCGCCTGAAGGCTCTTTGTGGTACTTGTCCATCATGCCTTCGAAACGTTTGTGACAATGCGCTAGTGCAGAAACCCACATTTCAGGGAATTCTTTACTGGCAACAAATTCTGTACTTGCTGGACCGTAAGGGTCGATTGCAACTTCGTCAACAGGTGTAGGAACTTTCCAAGGAGCTGCGCCACCTTGAATACCACCAAAGCCCCAATCCGGCTTGTAGTAAATACCCCATAATTGATCCGTAATCAATGAGCCGTCAATCACTGAGTACAAAGGTGCGTCCGTATCAACATGCAATACAGGCGGAACCTTGCCATCGTTGGTTACCAAAGTCTCTGGTGGGATTTCAAGAACACCTTCTTCAAGTTGCCAGAAAACCCACATATCAACGTTCTCATGAACGTTGCCGTCTAAATCTTTTAATTCAATTTGTGAAGGTAGGCCAAGCATTGTCCAGAAATCACGAACCCATGGACCCGCACCGATGACTAATTTATCACACTCAATTGTGCCATTGCTTGTTTCAACTGCTGTTACTCTTTGGCCTTCGCCTGCAGAAACAAAACCGGTTACTTCAGTGTCAAGAACAATACTAACACCTAAATCAAGAACCTTCTTAGAAAGGCCTTCCATCGCTTTCACGTTGTTTGCATAACCGCCTGGCTTCTCATGAAGAACCGAGGTAATACCTTGCGCTTGCCAATCATCAAACATGTTAAGCATGTATTCACGTGAGGCTTCTTCGCCTTCTATGAATACACTTTCGTAACCAATGGCTTGTTGTTCTGCGTGAATTTGCTTCACATCTTCGCGCATGCTTTCACAAGAAATTTGCATGTAGCCGTTTGCATGGTAGCTAAACGCTTCTGGATCACTTTCCCAAACACTTACTGAGTGCGCCATTAATTTACGCATTGCTGGTTGGAAGTAGTTGTTACGCACAACACCACAAGCGATACCTGTAGCGCCTGCTGCAATTTTGTCAGCTTTGTCAACGATAACGATACGACCCTCAATGCTTTCGCCTGCTGCCGTTAAATTTTCGGCTAAGCGCCATGCTGTTGATAAACCATGGATACCGGCACCGATAATAACGTATTCGGCTTGACTTGGTAATGACATACTATTACTCCTATTGGATTGATTAGTTGAAAAAAATAAAAAAAAATTACGAGACTTAATAAAAGCTTACTAATACCTATTTAGATAAATTTATCGAAAATTTTAATAGCACTATTATCTTGTAAATAAAAGCACTAGACTCTAAAAATATTCACACTGAGATGAAATCATTAGCAAAAAATTCACTTACTCATATACCTTTAAATTCATAGCATTTCCACAATGACCTTAAATTATAAATTTAAGAAATTATTGTTAAATAAGTCGTCTGAAAGCCATAAGATAAGATAATAACTCTAATGTTGCAAGAAAATGCATCACCACACAAAACAATATAACTAGCAATCAAAATCAAAAGCAAGTATACTTGTATTCAACATTTAAGGTCGAAATTATGTCACGTAGATACTATAAATTACCGCCATTAACGTCTTTGGCGACGTTCGAGACAGCAGCACGACACCGAAGCTTTAAAGGCGCCGCTGAAGAATTAGGCGTTACACCCGGCGCTGTCAGTCACCAAATAAAATTCCTTGAAACCGAATTAGGGCTCTCGCTTTTCGACAGAAAACACCATGGCAACAACCTCACCGATCACGGTGAGTCATTATTTGCTGTACTCCAATCCAGTTTTTCTGCTGTTTCTTCCACACTGGCGAACCTCAGAAGATCAGCCAACGATCAAGAGGTAACCATCAGTGCCACAACAGCAGTTTCTGGCTTGTGGCTAACGCCACGTTTGTCGCAATTTTGGCGTGAGCACCCGGAAATTCCAGTCAATCAACACGTCACTGATAATCCAAACTCTCAAGGGGTTGCTGTGGATTTGAAAATTTGCTATGGCTTTGTTGAGAACGAATCAAACCAAAAACACACCTTATTCCACGATGAATTGGTGCCAGTCTGCAGTCCTAAATTTGCTAAAGACAATCCCAATCCAAGCATTGAAGAGTTAGCACAACTACCTCTTATTCACCTAAGAGCGAAAGATAAAAACTGGTCGAATTGGTTTTCTTGGTTTAACGCGCTGGGCTACAAAGGAAAAATTTCACATGGCACCCATGTCAATAACTATATGATTGCCTTGCAAGCAGCAAGTGATGGGACTGGCATTGTGCTTGGCTGGAAACACCTAGTTAAACCAAAACTTAATAGCGGAGAATTGGTGGTCTTGGGTGACACCTCCATTCCAGCACCTTCTGCAATCTACATCATGAGCGAGAAAGAGGAATTATTGCCTGAGAATGTTAGGGCGCTGAGAGATTTTCTCATCTCAAAACCGTAGGTTATCGTTCAATTTTTCTTCTCGTGAATTAATTTCAATTTTTTAAAGGAAATTAATTAGCAACGCTTGTTCCAACCTAATTGTATCATGTCGCTTTTAAGTCACCAACATGATTATGTCTGCAATACCGTTAACCAATATTGATGCCGTTCTAAGCCCAATCGAATCGGCGAGAGGCCTGCCAAACGAGCACTACACCAATGATGGTGTTTTTGAAGAAGAAAAGCAAGCGGTATTGTTTAACAACTGGTCGGCTATTGGCTTTGCTAAAGATATTCCTGAAGTGGGAGATGCCAAGCCCACTAGCTTTGTCGGCATGCCACTGCTCATGGTTCGCGACAACGATGACAATGTTAATGTATTCCAAAATACGTGTCGTCACCGCGGCATGATTTTGGTTCAAGAACCCACAAAAATAATCGGAGTCATTCGCTGCCCTTACCATTCGTGGTGTTACACACTTAGCGGGGAGCTTTGTGCAACGCCTATGGTTGGCGGTCCTGAAAAAAATACTCACGAATCAATAAAATACGATGACCTCGGCCTCTTTAAAATTCGCTCTTACGTTTGGCAAGATATCATTTTTGTTAATATTTCAAACAATGCGCCTGAATTTAGAGATTACGCAGCTAAAGCTATTGAACGCTGGAAGGAATTTGAAAAACCCTTGTATCACGGCGGTCAAAGCTCATCATTCGAGTTCTCTCTTAACACAAACTGGAAACTGGCCGTTGAAAACTATTGTGAGAGCTATCACTTACCATGGGTTCACCCAGAACTTAATATCACCTCCAAAATAGAAGATCATTACGACATTGAAGAGTCGGGTCATTTTTCCGGCCAAGGCTCGCACGTTTACACTCAAATGAAGACTGAAGATGGCGATGTCTTCCCAGATTTTGAGGGACTTTCCAACAAATGGGATACTGGTAGTGAGTATCTTTCATTTTATCCAAATGTACTGTTAGGCGTGCATAGAGACCATGTTTACGGCATTATTATTGAACCAATCAGCACCAATAAAACAAAAGAACATGTGTCAATATACTATGCCAAAAAGCCTGAGGAGATGCCATCACTGGGCCCACTTATCGATGCCAATGCGAAGTTTTGGAAAATGGTATTTTTGGAAGATGTGGGTGTTGTAGAGGGCATGCAAAGTGGCAGACACGGCTTGCTGTTTGACGGTGGAAAATTCTCACCCGCAATGGACCGCCCCACTCACTGCTTCCACCACTGGGTAGCAACAAAAATTAATGACGCCAGAAAGTCATCATGAACAATCTTATAAAAAACAATCTCGTTCGGAACTTCGTTGCCGGTCAGTGGCAAGAAGGCGATAACGAGGAATCAATCGCAGTTGAAGACCCTGCAACGGGTGAAGTTATTACCTATTGCGCGCTCGCATCAGATAAAAGCCTATCTCAAGCATTGTTAGGGGCGAGGCAGAGTTTTGAGTCTGGCGTAATAAAAGACATGAAGCCCGTGGATCGAGCCAAACTATTAGCAAACATTGCCATAGAAATTCGAAAACTTGTTGACGAGGGGGCAGAGCTGTTGTGCAAAGAAAGTGGGAAAACACTTAATGATGCCAAAGCCGAATTTATTGAGGCTGCAAATTATTTTGATTATTACGGCGGCCTCGCAGATAAAATTGAAGGCAAGTCGATCCCATTAGGGCCCGATTACATTGACTATACAGTTTATGAGCCTTACGGTATTTCAGCGCAAATTGTGCCCTGGAACTTCCCTGTTTCTCTTGCAGCACGCTCATTAGCGCCAGCACTTGCTGCTGGAAATTCAGTCATTATAAAATCACCCGAGCTCGATCCGTTAGCATTGGCCTCGCTCGGTCTTGCCATCGAGCGAGCTGGCGTGCCCAAAGGTGTGGTATCCATTCTTAATGGGATTGGCACAGATTTAGGCGCCAAGCTCGTAGCCTCTAAAGACATCGACCAAATAGTGTTTACCGGCTCAGTTGCTACAGGGCAAGCTATTTTAAAATCAGCAGCCAACGAAGTTGTGCCATCATTAATGGAGCTTGGCGGTAAATCCGCGGGCATCGTTTATGCAGACGCTGACATTGAAGAAGTTATTGATAGTGTTAAATGGGGTATTTTCTTTAATGCTGGGCAAGTATGCTCAGCCATGTCGAGACTGCTTGTGAGTAAAGAGCGTTATGATGAAGTACTTGAACGTTGTATTAAACTAGCTGAAAACCTAAGCATTGGACACGGGCTAACGAATCCGGACTTAACGCCAATTATTTCAGCGCAGCAATTAGAAAAAATTGAAAGAAAAATTACTCAAGCTAAAAATGAAGGCGTCACTGTTGTAACAGGAGGCACTCGAATCGATCGTGGTGGCTACTTTATGGCGCCAACCATTCTATCCAATGTGGCGCCAAATTCGCGAATTGCCCAAGAAGAGATCTTTGGGCCCGTGCTATGCCTTATCCCTTTCGATAGTAGTGAGGAGGCAATCCGAATTGCTAACAACACAGAGTTTGGCTTAGTCGCTGGCGTTTTTACTAAGAACCTGTCTCTCGCTCATAAAACAGCGAGCGCTTTAAAAGCTGGCCAAGTGTTTGTCAATGAATGGTATGCAGGTGGAATGGCGACGCCCTTTGGTGGTATCGGAAAATCAGGCTTTGGTCGAGAAAAAGGCGTTGAGGCTTTGTATAACTATGTTCGTACCAAAAAT
>JBBWVS010000016.1:0-16600 GCA_050256335.1 Gammaproteobacteria bacterium
GACATTCGCTGTATGCAGAATGGGGGTCGTGGGGTAGAATCGTGTGCTTTTCAGTACAAGATTGAGCCACTGTGAGATTGTGATCTACAAAGGTAAACTCACCAAAATCGTCATCAATCAATGTTGCCACTCCGCCATCGGTAGCATCGGTTTGAGTTATTCGGCTGTGTTTTTCTGGGCGGATTTCTTTGGTTTCACCTACTGGGCAGGCATAGCCTTGGCCTAGATCTCGACTCAATGTTGTACTGCGGTCATGTATTGGCACTGTTAAACAAGCGGTTGCCAAATCCAAGGTTAGCTTCGCCTCTTGCGCAGCAGGCCAAATCAAAGGAAAATAAGCACTCGAGATTGCTAGGCGTAATCTGTGGCCAGTGGGTATTTGATAGCCTGTGTCATCCAATTTAATGCACAGTGACATAGCCTCGTCTGCCACCACGACTTGAGGATTATCCAAACCATCTCGCATTGCAAGGTTGAGAACGCCATAACTAATTCTTTTACTGCTGCCATTGGGGGCTATATCACACAGACGAATAATCATTTGGCCACAGTTCTTATCACTAGTCACTTTCACCCTAAGTTCGCCAGCTCCCAATAAAGACATGGGTGCTGTTAGTGGCTCGGAATCAAAGCACAGGCTATTTGCATCATCTTGCCGCTGATCTGTAGGAAAATCAGGGCCACACCACATCACACAATATTCACCACTTGCTGCCCCCGTGGTTAAAGGACTTTGTACTGACGCCTCACCCGTGGTTTGGGCATCAGTTAAACGACCATCACCACTCAGGTTGAAATCCATTTTCTGATCTTGCAGTGGCCATTGATTGCCCTCAACCCACAGTCCAGGTCGTTGATCATAAGCGGCTTGAGGCGGCACTGAGTCTTGAATGTAGGCAGCAATAGTAGGCTCACTCATAACGCCGTTATTGATGCCTTTGAGCCAATAATCCCACCATCGTTTGGCCTCGGCTAAAAAATCCATCTCTGGCTTTGGTGATGCAAAATTTGGATATTTGTGCGCCCAAGGACCGATGAGGGCTTTCTTTGGACCCGGCAAGCCTTGCATCATGCGTGGGATGGCTACTGAATAGGCATCACCCCAGCCGCCTATACAATAGACTGCAGTTTTAATAGCAGAATAGTCCTCATTAATAGAGCCATGTTTCCAGTAGTCATCTTTATAACTGTGCTCTAACCAGTTTTTTGCTAATAATGGCATGTTTTGCAATCGTTCTAGCCATTTTTCACGCCATGTGCCTGGCAATAAAAGCGGATCGGGTGCTTTGGCCATAATACAAGCCATAGTAGCTGCCCAGCTAAAGTTTTCGGTTAGCAAGGCGCCACCACGATAATGAATGTCATCCGCGTAACGGTCATCGGTGGAGCAAACCGTGACAATGGCTTTTAATGCGTCTGGCGCCATAGCCGCCACTTGTAAAGCATTAAAGCCTCCCCAAGATTTACCCATCATTCCTACCTTGCCAGTGCACCAATCTTGGCCGGCAATCCAAGCAATTATTTCAACGGCGTCATTCAATTCTTGTTGTAAGTATTCGTCAAACATCAAGCCGTCAGATTCACCACAACCCCGCATATCCACTCTCACACAAGCATAACCAAAGCCTGCCCAATAAGGGTGCATTTGTTCATCACGAATGGCGGTGCCATCACGCTTTCGATAGGGGATATACTCCAAGATAGCGGGGACCGGTTGTTCGGCGGCATTGGTTGGTAGCCACGCACGGGCAGCTAGTCGAGTGCCATCAGCAAGAGGAATAAAAAAATGCGTCCACTCTTCAATGGCGTGTGTGTAATCAGGCTTATTCGACATAAATCAATACTCCAAATATCGTGTCAGTGAGGCTCAGTATACTCTGACAAATAGTATGATTAAATAGATATCAGTTGCTAGCTGTCACTAATCACTCAGATATTAATCAGTCATTTAATTAACCCCTTGATTGGTGGTTTGTTAGCTAACAAGTAAGTTTACAAACTAAGACAACAACACACAAAATCCTAGAATTAACTATCCATTTCAAACCAAGTAGGTTGATGATCAGACCCTATCGCTTCATTATCAATCCAAGCGCGCTTTACCTTTGAAGCGAGACCCGCACTGACAAAGCCGTAATCAAGGCGGAGTTCATCGTTAGAGTTCCCGGTCATATCAGACCAAGTTACTCCTGAATCTTGTGGATGGCCCGATTGCACCCAGGTATCAACAAGATGTTGGGCGACAATTCGTGAGCCGTAGTAATAGTCCGCCTCTCCAACGATGCGGGTGTATTCGTCAGAATCCGGTGTCAGATTGCAATCACCGAGCACAACAAAATCTTCTGGCAAAGGCACTTCTCGAAGTTCAGTGGCAATTTTAGAGGCTTCGGAACCAGATATAGAACCCCCTTCTCTTGGGGCATCGAATAACTTGGACAGCATAAAGTCTATTTGGACAATTCTTTCAGCGGGGTTCAGATGGTTTAGGTGTGTTGAGTAAACACGTATGGGTCCTGAGGGGAAATCAACAACACCCTCCAACATTCCATTTTGGAAATTTGCTTTGTCGTATGTGCGCATACGCGGCAATAATAGAAGTCGAGAAGACAAAATAGGCCACTTGGCTAGAAGCATATTTCCGAACTGAGCACGCTTATTGACCACTTGCCCATTGGCATCACGCTCGCTCGCATCCAAATCAACCGGCGGGCCGTAAACCCAATAGTAGTCCGGTAGAAGCTCGCCAATTCGTGCTGGCTGATCCACATCTGGAAATTGACCGAAGTTTCGAGTCACTTCTTGCAAAGCAATAATATCAGCACCGCGAACCGCCTCAACGACACGCTCAAGATCATAGGTGCCATCCTTTCCCAGCGAATATTGAATATTATAGGTAACCAACTTCATAACATTTCATCCTCAAAACATCAATTATTAACCTGTTCATCACTTCGATTTTCCAGAATGAGTATACCTCATAATATTTACTTTTTTTTTGGTTATCAATACACTTTTAATAAATAATTTGAAAATTATCGAAATGGCAATAAAACAGCAAATTTTTGACTTAATTGAACAAAATTAAACTAAAAAACTAATACAAATTCTTACAAAGACGCTATATTTGCCTATAAATAACGGTATTTATTGTTAAATAGCAAAAATACAGAACTTTGAACAAAAATTTCAGAAAAAATCGATTGACACTAATTTGTGATAAAAAAATAGGCCTTATACTCAAAAATCGTTTTTGAGTTTCTTGCAATGGTTAAGCACACATCACTGTCTATGTCGTTTTCATTTTTTGATCCAAAACGGTTTATAATCACACCTCAACCACCAATTTTCCTCTTGTTATGTTCCAACTGCCAAAAAATGTTTGGATATTGACTCTTAGTACAGCGCTGTTTATGTCGCTTAGTGTTTTTATGGTGTTTGTTGGTGGCATTATTGGCGACTCCCTCACGCCAGTAAAGAGCTTATCAACTTTGCCAGTTGCTTTGGGTGTCGTCGGTACAGCATTCACCATAATCCCAGTGATTCGACTGATGTCACTGTATGGTAGAAGTAAAGTTTTTCTTGGCGTTTGTACTTATACAATCGCCTTGATAATGGTTAGTATTGCATCCCTAACGATTGGTTCTTTTGTGCTTTTTTGCCTTGTAAGTTTTGGATTTGGCGTTACCTTTGCCACCATGTATCAATTTCGCTTTGCTGCCATTGAAAGTGTTAAAAGCGATCAAAGGGCAACTGCTGCTGCCGTTGTTCTTTTGGGCGGCTTGGCTTCAGCTTATCTCGGAACTGAAGCTGCCACCCTAGGGAGAGATTGGTTTAGTGTGGAATTTGTCGGTTCTTTCTTACTTCTTGCACTGCTAATGGTTGTTGCCTTTATCTTACTGTTGTTTTTTAAACCAGCAAAGAAATTTAGCACACAAGAAAATCGCTCAAAACGCAGTCTTTCTGAAATCATAAAGCAAAGTGTTTTCTTAATCGCAGTTTCTTCAGCGATTACTGGCTATGTTGCAATGAGCTTCATAATGACGGCCACACCCGTCAGTATGCATATCATGGATGGTTTTTCGCTAGAGCAAACCAAGCATGTGATACAGAGTCATGTTGTTGCCATGTTTCTCCCTTCGTTACTCACCGCATTAATTGTTAAATATATTGGCATTTCACGGATGATGCTTGCGGGCGTCATTCTTCTTTTCAGTGCTATTATTGTTGCCTATATTGATCGCTCACTGGGCAATTATTGGCTTGCTCTGATATTGCTTGGATTGGGTTGGAATTTTCTATTTATTGGCGGCACAAGTCTCTTACCGCGTGCATATAATGAAAATGAAAAATACAAAGTGCAATCGATTAATGATTTTCTGATATTTGGTTTTCAAGCCATTGCAGCACTTTCTGCTGGTTGGTTTGTTTTTAATTACAGCTGGGAGCTAACATTATTGTCAGTCATTCCATTATTGATAGCACAACTCTTACTAACTTTATGGTGGCTAAAACATGACGCTTAATTAGCATAAACCCTAGCGATAAATAATCATTGCTTTTTTTAAGCCTTTAAGTTAAAGTGTCGGTCTTTTCCTGGGGGGGTTAAATCATGCTGAAGATAGAAAAAATTACTGCCACAATTGGTGCTGAAATTTCAGGGATTTCCCTGAATAGGGATTTAACTAGCGCTGTTTGCAATGAAATCTATGATGCGCTTATTGACAACCAAGTCATATTTTTTCGCGATCAAAACATAACGCCTGAGGTACATCTACAACTGGCCAAGAGTTTTGGCGAACCAGAGCCGCCTCACCCAGTTTATCCACACGTTGAAGGCTACGAAAATATCGTACTTTTAAAAAGTGGTGGTGGCAGCATCCCTGACACCAATGACTGGCACAAAGACCTGACCTTTAAAGCCAACCCCCCATTTACCTCAATTCTACACGGCGTTAATGTGCCAGAAATCGGTGGTGATACGCTTTGGTCCAGTACCAGTGCCGCTTATGACAACCTTCCCGAAGCCTGGAAAGCTCATCTAGAGAAGCTTGAGGCAATGCATGACATGGGCACTTTCAGGAACGACTTTTACAAAAAAGGCGGCATTGAAGCAGTCAATAACGCGCTCAAAGATACCGGCTCAGCGGTGCATAAAATTGTCGATACACATCCTGTTTCCGGGCTTAAGTATCTAAATGTCAACCAATCTTTCACCCATCACATTGTTGGCATGATTCAAGGTGAAAGCGATAGAATTTTGCACTACTTATACCAGCATATGGCGAAACCTGAATTTCAAGTGCGCTTTCGTTGGCGTAATAATTCGATTGCCATCTGGGACAACCGTATCACTCATCATTACGCAGTTTGTGATTATCTGCCAAACATTCGCCATATGCAGCGCATCACCGTTCTTAATGATAAGAGAGTGAACTGAAGCCTCGGTTTAGAGCCTTTGAAAAGCTGACACCAAGTCTGCCTTAAGGTCGTTTGCGTTTTCAAGACCAATGTTTAGGCGAATCAAGTGTTTGCCACCATGACTCCACTCACCGCCACGCTTGAACTTGCCGGCAGTGATTAAACTTTTGAAGCCACCCCAGCTAAATCCAAGACCAAACATCTGCAGCGAATTAACAAAAGCGCCGATTTGCTCAACGCCGTAATCTCGCTTAAAGGTGAAGGCAAAAAGACCTGCTGCGCCCGTAAAGTCTCTTTTCCATAAATCGTGTTGTGGGTGGGATGGCAAGCCTGGATGTAGAACTTTATCCACCAGTGGATGACCCTCTAGCCATCGTGCAATTTCATAGGCGGATTTTTCGTGTGCCTTGAGGCGTACCTCCAATGTCCGCAGTCCTCTCAGTGCTAAATAACAATCGTGTGGATTGGTGTAGTTTTCCAGACTGTGATAAAAGACATCAAAAGTAGTGGCGTATTTTTTGTTAACCGTTGCAACGCCCATCAATAAGTCAGAATAGCCACAAATATACTTAGTTGCTGAATGGATAACAACATCAACCCCTAGATCGAGCGGCTTGAGGTGCAGCGGCGTTGCCCAAGTATTATCAATCACAGTAATGATATTTCTTTCACTGGCAATCTTGGTAATCGCACGAATGTCTTGAATCTCGAACGTATTCGAGCCTGGCGACTCAAGAAAAATCAACTTTGTTTTATCGGTAATTTGCGCTTCAATTTCACTGCCGATATCGGAGGCGAGCGAGCTAATCTTGACACCGTATTTTGCCAAGACTGTGTAACAAAATCTTGCCGTTGGGCCGTAGACATTGTCACAAAGTAGGATTTCATCGCCGCTCTGAGTAAATGCCATCAATGTGTTGATAATAGCACTAACGCCTGAAGGAAAAGCTTTTGTCGTATGGCCATTCTCCAGCCGACAAAGAGCCTCTTCAAAGGCTTTTTGAGTCGTTAGTCCACCAGTTCCATAAGTAACTCCAGAATACTCGTCGGTTTGCGCCGCAAGCATGTCTTCGTAGTTCTCAAACAAAACAGTAGAACCGCTTTGAACAACCGGATTGATGGTTGTTATTTTCTTACCGCCAAAACTGTCGCTATAGTCATGCCAGCCAATAATGTCGCTTGGTTCATTCATTGTAAAAAATAGACTTATAAAATGATGCCAATCATAGGGGGAATACGCGGCCTTGTCTAGTCATTTTCGACTTTTTATAGACAAATCAACTTAGGGATGGCGGGGCAGTATATTGCTGCTTTTGCAGGCAGTTGAAAAATACCTTCAAGGATGCTTTGATAGTGAAGCAGTTGTTCTTGATGTTGTTGTTTTATACGCCCAATAAAGACGTCTATCGACTCTCCAGGGGCTGGTGAAGCGGTTTTGAAATCGACAATCCACAAAATGCCCTTCTCAACAAACAGCCGATCAATAATAATTGAACAGTCAGCGTGGCCAAATTCGGCCTCTACTTGCGTGCTGTCTCGTTGTTGAAAGAGCCAATCGAAGGTCGAATCTTTTTTGGTGTTATCCAATAATCTCAATATCGTGTCACTTTGAGGGCCGCGCAATTTGCTCGGCACGCCAAGCTGCAATAATTTTGTTTCTATGCTTTTTTCATTGGGTGTAAAAATTTCAAACTCTAAGTAATGGTGCACAATTGTGCCTAGGGCGCTTTGATATGCTAAATCAAGATTTTTTGACAAATTAAACGATTCATCAGCAATTTTGACATCGAACTCTTCAATGCTTGGGGGGGATTCATAACGCACCAACTGAGGAGATGCAGCATCTTGACTCGCAGCTTCAGTAGATGCCGCCGGCACGTCCATTGAGTTTTTAAAAAAAGGCAAAATAAAATTCAATAAAGTATTTTTTACCGCCTCGCCGCCTTCATTCACATGCCCAAGCAAATGGATTTTCTTTTTTGCACGACTCATTGCCACGTATAGCAACCGCATCATTTCAAAATGATTTTGCTTTTTATCCAGATGCTTAAGATAGGCATAAGTTTTACTTTCATCTTTATCAAACGCAGATTTAATTGGCGCCAACAGCAAATTTCTATCGGCCAAAGCTTTTAACTGCACAAGCGGCGATGTGTCTGATTTTCCTGCTCTGCCAAGCCCTGGTAAGATGACAACATCAAATTCCAACCCCTTGGCTTGATGAATGGTCATTAATTTAACTCGTGCTGAATGGCTAGGCGCATATAGCTCACCAAGCATTGCTTCTACTTGCACGATAGCAAGCGCGTCACGCGACTCGCAATGGTGCAAGGTAGAGAGAAATTGAGTTTTTATACTGCGTTTTTCTTCATCCAGACATTCATGAGGCAACAACTTATCGAGCGCACAACTAAAACGCTCAACAAAAGAAAAACGGCCATCATTTTCAATAGCTTCTCCGAGAATTCTTTGAATCGACAGAATGCGATGTACTGCATCATTGCTGAGCGCCTCATTAGCTTCTTTGTCATTCAATTGATGATAAATGGTCATCGTATCTGACGCGCTAAGAGTCAACAAGTCTTCAAGTAACAAACCGCACCAGGGTGCACGGAGCAAAGCCAACCAAGCAAGTTTGTCGCCAAGGGATATCATGGCTCGTGTCAAACTGAGCAGGTCTCGAGTGTATAAGTGTGAGCGTAGTGTGGTTGTTTTAATGGCTTCGTAATCAATGCCATTTAATTGAAAGGTGTTAATAATATCGTCAAGATGGCTTCTCGAGCGAACTAAAATCGCTATCTCATCGGCGGAATTTTCAGCAAGAGCGTCTTTAACAATCTCGCATACTTGCACCGCCTCTTGTTGAGCCATGCCAGATAAAAACGAATAAAAACGAACAGCATTGTCATCAACTAACTCTGAAATCGACTGCGAATGAGCGTAGTGAATAGCGCCGTTAATAACATTGTCATTGCTGGGAAAAATAGCTGAAAAGTATCGATTGTTAGAATCAACAATGCTCTTATTTGACCTAAAATTGGTATTAAGTTGCAGGTATTTAGGTCTAATGTCGGCAATACCGCTTTCTTTCACCTGAAGAAAAATACCCACCTGGCTCTCTCTAAAGCGATAAATAGACTGCATCGGATCGCCCACTAAAAATAGGGTTTTCCCAGAGTCATCTTGCCAATTCAACAATAGTTTTTCTATTAAAGAAAACTGTGAATAAGATGTGTCTTGGAACTCGTCAATCAACAAGTGTTCAATCTTATAATCTAAAAATAAAGCGACATCAGTCACCCCCGCTAAATCGTCTAATTTCTCTGACGCATTGAGGCCGACTTCACTGAAATCAAAGACATTATTAGCGGTAAACAGCAGCTTTAATTGGGCGACAGCGAGCTTTAGCACTTGGCTGATATCTTGCAAAACTTGATAATCTGCTTCGTTATGATGCGATTCTG
Organism: Gammaproteobacteria bacterium; assembly: GCA_050256335.1. Taxonomy (GTDB): domain Bacteria; phylum Pseudomonadota; class Gammaproteobacteria; order PS1; family Pseudothioglobaceae; genus Pseudothioglobus. The sequence goes on from JBBWVS010000016.1 coordinate 8,883, forward strand.
GTAATAAAGTCAAATCAAATAAAGCCTCTTGTAGCCCATCCTCAGGACTGAGCTTTTCAAGCATGGCAATAAAGGCTTGTTTTTGCTCTTTTAACGCAGGATCAAAGCCTTGCCTCTTGTCCACAGTTTTGCGCCACTGGCCCTTTGATGTTAGGCATAAATTTGCCAACCCAATCCAGGCTGCTAACGACTCAATATTGGAGTCTGGTAGCGCACTGACAACCCAATCATTTTCTTGTATCGCTGCAAAAAATGCCTCATCAAAAAAACTTGAGGCAACGATCTTTACTTTCAATAAATGCTCGCTAATGATTTTTTGTGCGGTTTTCTCTAATACTTCAATTTCAAGCGCACCCTGCTGATACAGCCTTGGTAGCCACTGTTCACGCTTGGCAAGCATATGTGTCAATAGCCTATAAAACTTCTCGACATGGTTGTCCAAATGCAGCAATACGCTGGCAATGGATTCTTGAAACTCATCATCCTCTAACAGCTTGAAGGTGTTTTCTGCTGCACTACGATAAAGCGCCTCATACTCATAACGATCGGCCATGACTCTTGGCGGGATGAGTTGCTCAACCGTTGGGTATTTTGAGACAATCAAACTCGAAAGTGCATCGATCGTGCTTATTTTAATTCGGGACGGGTTATTTAATAGATCCCAGCCTTGTTGGCTAGATTGTGCAAGTGCCTTATTGGCCAATTCAAAAGTTTTGAGCTTGTGGATCTCTTTGGGTGGCGTCAAGTTTGCATCACTCAAATACTGCAAAACACGATGCCTGAGTTCGTCTGCCGCTTTGTTGGTAAAGGTCATCGCCAAAATACTTTCTGGCTCTCCAACTTCACCTAAAAGATTTAAATAGCGCTGCGTCAGTAGTTCAGTTTTTCCAGAGCCTGCTGGGGCTTGAATGATAAAAGAGTCGTTAATATTGAGCGCTTGATCTCTTTGTTTTTGGTCAGTTGAATTCTTTACAACAATCATACTAAATTTGATAGTGGTTGTCGAAAGGCCTTGTTCACATTGATTCTGGCGAACTCACCCCTAATAAAGACAGGCCATTCACCAGCACTTGTTTGCTAGCAATAATCAGCGCAAGCCTTGCTTGTGTCAGCATCGCATCCTCCACCAAGAAAGGGCAAGCGTTGTAGTAGCTGTGAAAACACGACGCCAAGTCTTTCAGGTAATATGCCAAGAGATGTGGCTCATAGTTCAATGCCGAGGACTCTACTACGCCCTTATAACGACTCAGTTCTTTTAACAAAGATTTTTCGCTGTCTTGTACAAGCAGTGATAAATCTGCATTACTAGTATTCACCGTAATTTCTTTTTCGCTGGCCTGCTTTAACACGGAACAAATTCGAGCATGGGCATATTGAATATAGAACACGGGGTTTTCATTGGTCTTTGACTTGGCCAAATCAAGATCAAAATCCATATGCTGCTCTGATTTCCTCATCACATAGAAAAAACGCGCTGCATCGTTACCGACTTCATTACGCAGTTCTTCAAGCGTTACAAACGAGCCGCTTCGAGTCGACATTTGCATTTTCTTACCATTGCGATACAAATTTGCGAATTGCACCAACAAAATTTCCAGCTTATCAGGATTATGGTTAAGCGCTGCAATAGAGGCCTTAACCCTGGCAATATAACCATGATGATCGGCACCCCAAATATTGATAACTTTGTCGTAACCGCGCTCAAATTTTTCTAAATGGTAGGCAATATCAGAGGCAAAATAGGTATGGATGCCATTCTCTCTAACAACCACACGGTCTTTTTCATCGCCGTAATCCGTCGTCTTAAACCACAAAGCGCCGTCTTTTTTATAAATGTGACCAGTGTCTTGCAGAGTGTCGATAGTGCTTTTAGCAAGGCCATTATCGATCAACGACTGCTCGGAAAACCACTGCTGATAACTGACACCAAACTCACTTAAGTCATCTTTGATGCCGCCCAAGATAGAGTCGATACCGACCCTGAAAACGGCTTGGTAGCCTTCGCCCAATAATTGCTTTGAACGGGCAATAAGCGCGTCGATATGTTTTTCTTTGTCGCCGCCTTCGGATTCGTCTTTGCAAATACCCTCAAACAATTCATCAACACTCTTGCGCCAACGCTCACCGTGCTCAGCGACCACGTCTTTAGCAATATCTTTAATGTAGTTACCCTGATAGCCATTATCAGGGAACCTTAATTCTTGCCCAAAAATAGACAAATAACGCAGGAAAATGCTGACGGTTAGAATGTCCATCTGTCTGCCGGCATCATTCACATAATATTCGTTGTCCACTTCAAAACCCACAGCTCGCAGAAGGTTAGCAATCGTTGCTCCGTAAGCTGCGCCTCGACCATGGCCAACATGCAGTGGGCCGGTTGGGTTGGCGGAAACAAATTCCAGTAAAACTCTTTTGCCCGCACCCACATTGGAAAATCCGTAGTCAGTAGCTGCAGTCAGAATCTCAGTTACCACAGCACTGTTTGACGCCTCAGACAAAAAGAAATTAATAAAGCCAGGGCCGGCAATCTCGGTTTTATTGATGAGTTCTGAATCGCCGAGTTTGGCAATGATTTGTTCGGCTAAAACCTTTGGCGCACACTTTGCTTGCTTAGCCAGTATTAAGGCAATATTCGTTGCGAAATCACCGTGCGCTTTGTCTTTGGTATGATCCAATCGAATTTTAGACGGTGCTTCACTGATAACTCCCTCAGCCTGTAAAGCGATTAAACTTTCAATAAGTAGTTGTTGTAACTGTTCTTTCATATCACCTGTAAATTTTTATTTCGACTAAATACAGTCGACATTTTAGTTTATCTAGACCTTAAATTCTCGAAATGTCTGATTAAGGCGCCACATTTAACAAGGCTTAATGGGCTTCTTGCCAGTTATCAGCGATTCCTACATCCACCACCAAAGGAATATCAAGCTTGACAGCATTCTCCATCATTGAACGAACAACCTCGGCGTAGTCTTGCGCTTTTTCTGCAGGCATCTCAAACACCAACTCGTCGTGCACCTGCATTAACATCTTGACACCGTTGCTCTCGCTATCAATCCAAGTCTGAATATCAAGCATTGCTTTTTTAATAATGTCTGCCGAAGAGCCTTGCATGGGTGCATTAATTGCGGTGCGAAGGGCGTGTTGCTGCAGCATTTTATTCTTGGCATTAACTTGCGGTAAGTACAAGCGCCTACCCTTAATCGTCTCAACAAAACCCTGTTCTTTGGCTTTTTCTTTAGTGGAGTCCATATATTCCAGAACACCAGGATAATTTGCAAAATAGGCATCGATATATTCTTTCGCCTCGGTGCGCGAAACATCGATTTGCTTAGCCAGTCCAAAGGCACTCATACCATAAATAAGGCCAAAATTAATCGCCTTAGCATTACGACGCTGCTCTTTACTCACTTCATCCAGCGGCGTATCGAACATTTGTGCAGCGGTTGCACTATGCACATCAACATTGTTATTAAAAGCCTCTACAAGACTTTTGTCTTTAGAGATGTGCGCCATGATCCTAAGCTCAATCTGGGAATAGTCCGCAGCAACAATGACATTACCCTTGCTTGCCACAAAAGCACTGCGAATGCGCGCGCCCTGCTCAGAACGAATCGGAATATTTTGTAAATTAGGTTTCGAAGAAGACAACCGCCCAGTAGCTGTTACCGCCTGATGATACGATGTGTGCAAGCGCCCCGTGCGAGCGTTAATTTGCTTTGGTAAAGCTTCAAGGTAAGTTGAATTTAACTTAGTCAGTGTTCGATAAGACATGATTAAGTCCACCAAAGGATGATCGAGCAATTTCAGCGCTTCTTCGTTGGTGGATGGCTGACCCTTTGGTGTTTTCTTTTTTGGCTCAAGACCCAAACCCTCTTCACTAAAGAGTATTTGCTGGATTTGTTTTGGCGACTCTAAATTGAACTCATCGCCAGCAATGTCAAAAGCTTGCGCCTGAATCTTGGCCATCTCAGCCTTGATTTGCACCTGCTGGTTGTACAAAGAAGCCACATCAATCAGCGCGCCATTGCGCTCAAGCTTGAGCATGATTTTCACCAATGGCAACTCCAGTGTTCGGTAAAGGGCTTGTAGCTTAGGGAATTGCCCAATTTTTTCTTCTAGAACTTTATTCAACTCATGGGTAACAATCACATCTTCACAGGCATATGGCACTGCTTGATCAAGGCTGACTTCATTAAAACTGAGTTGTTTTTTTCCGCTGCCAGCGACATCAGAGAAATGTATGGTTTTATGGCCTAAGTAAAACTCAGACAAGTCGTCCATATTATGCCTTGTTGCTACTGAATTAAGGCAATAGGATTTGATCATCGTGTCATCAACAATACCGTTTAAATCGATATCAACGTTGGCTAAAACATGGCCGTCGTATTTTAAATTTTGGCCAATTTTACCAATGTCAGAATTTTCAAGAATTGGCTTAAGCGCCGCTAAAGTTGTCTGTCTTGATAATTGTGCTGGCGCAGCGATGTAGTCATGCGCGACCGGTACATAATAACTTTGCTTGTCGAGCAAAAACACAAAACCAACAATTTGTGCCTCCATGTAATCAAGGCTATTGGTTTCCAAATCAAAGACAAACGATTTGCAGGCTGATAATTGCTTTAATAAACCATCAAAATCACTTTGACTCAGAACAAGGTGTTGCGAGTAGCCTTGCAGTAATTCACTGTTCTCGGCCGCTTTTTCCTCAACCTCAATTGGCGATTCAGTCTGGACTTTTGCTGGCGCTTGCCCAACATCGCCCAATTGCCTTAACCACATTGAAAAGCCATATTCTTGAAAGAGCGCAGCAAGCGTTGCTGAGTCCTCACCGGGCTCTTCAGAGAAAATATCAATCGGAATGTCAACATCAAATTTAAGTTGCACCAGCCTGTTTGACAATTCCAAAAGATCAAAAGACGCGCGCAGCTTTTCGCCCACTTTGCCGCCCACTTTGTGGGCGTTGGCTTTAACGCTCGCAAGATCGCTGTACGTACCAAGCCATTTGGCGGCAGTCTTCGGCCCAACACTTGGCACCCCTGGAATATTATCGGCACTATCGCCGGTAAGCGCCAATAGATCGGAAACTTGATGCGGCTCCACGCCCATTTTTTCTTTGACAAGGGCGCTATCATAAAGCTTGCCCTTCATATCTAACTGCTTAACGTTGTTACTGACCAATTGAAATAAATCTTTATCACCACTGGCAACAATGGTGGTTATGTTTTTTGCATCGGCTTGTGTTGCCAAAGTCGCAATTACATCGTCTGCCTCAACGCCATCGACACAGAGAAAATGAAAGCCCATTGCTCGAACCATTTTATAAAGCGGCTCGATTTGCACAACCAAGTCATCTTCGGCGGGCTTACGGTGCGCCTTGTATTCAGAATACATTTCGTGGCGGAAGTTTGAGCCTTTGGCGTCAAAAATCATAATTATTTTTGCGCCGTTGTATTTGCGCTGTAAGTGCTTTATGGCATTAATAACACCAAACATCGCCCCGGTTGGAAAGCCAGAATCGTTGCTTAAATTTTGAGAAAGTGTTGAGAAATACGAGCGGAATAAAAATGCAGATCCGTCGACTAAAATAAGTTGTTGAGTCATAATGAGACCTTTACATAAATCATTTTAAAATTTTCTGAGTGATAAAAATGAGTACAAAATGTGTAAAAATTTGCACCCCAAGGGCACTTCCTACGGGCGAAATAGCACTCGCTATTGATAAGGATTTTTCTGCATTTTTTACACTCATAGAGTATAAGTTTCGCACAAATGCAGGACTGCCGTTTAGCTCAGCTTTAACATTTTTAGCTTTGATCCTTTGGGGTAGGGGGTTTTTCATTATCCAACTATCAAATATAAAATGGTTGTTGCAAATATCTCAATACAATTTTACCAATATTCTTGGCACACCATTGCATAAAGCAATCGTTTTAAGCGCCGATAAGCTATAAAATATTAGTATGTCAGACGCGTTAATCACCGCCCAAAATATCACCCTAACTCATCAAGGGAAAAAAATACTTGATGACGTCAGCTTTACCCTTCAACCGGGTGAGTTTATTACCTTGATTGGGCCAAACGGTGCTGGCAAAAGCTCTTTGATTAAAGTGTTATTGGGCTTGATTAAACAGGACAGTGGTAAAATTAAGCGCGCCAAATCAATACGCCTTGGCTATACACCGCAATTGTTTACCCCCAATCCTTTTATTCCGATCTCGGTTGTCGACTTCTTAACACTCAACCAAAAGGTAGAAAAGTCTTTTGTCAAAGAAACTGCCGAAACAACAGGAGTCGCCTCCTTGCTCAATTCACCCCTCAAAGATTTGTCAGGCGGTGAATTACAAAAAGTTCTATTGACGCGCGCCTTGATGAACAAACCTAATGTCTTAATTTTAGACGAGCCAGCACAAAACCTAGATGTTGACGGCCAGATGCAACTTTATCAATTGATCCAAGACATTCATCAACAACAGAACTGCGCAATCCTGATGGTCTCGCACGATTTGCACCGGGTAATGAAAGAGTCCAGCCAAGTACTTTGTCTTTATCATCACATTTGTTGCAAAGGACACCCAGAAACCATCCTCAAGGACGAACAGTTTAATGACCTCTTTGCCGATCAAATGACCGAATTAATGGCAACTTACGAACACCATCATAACCACCACCACACACATTAAAAGGCTAAAATCCCTGCCGCTGGCATGTGGCTGATATAATGTGTCTTTTTTTTTCTGAGAAAAATCATGAAAGACATTATCGAAGCGGCTTTTGAAGATCGCGCACATATTACCCCCGATTCAGCGCCCCAAGAAGTTAGAGATGCGGTTGCAGAGGCGATTCATTTACTCGATTCTGGCAAAGCTAGAGTTGCAGAGCAAAAAGGTATTGGCGAATGGGTTGTTAACGAATGGCTTAAAAAAGCAGTTTTACTGTCCTTCAGATTAGAAGACAACACGGTGATGCAAGCGGGCTACACGCAGTTCTTTGATAAGGTTCCTTCTAAGTTTGCCAATACAACGGCACAAGAATTCCAAGCAGCAGGCGTACGCGTGGTGCCGCCAGCAACTGCAAGACGTGGCTCTTATATTGCGCCAAACACTGTTTTAATGCCAAGTTATGTCAATATCGGTGCATATGTCGATTCGGGCACAATGGTCGATACATGGGCAACTGTTGGCTCTTGTGCGCAAATTGGCAAAAATGTTCACCTTTCAGGCGGTGTTGGTATCGGTGGCGTTTTAGAGCCTTTACAAGCCAGCCCAACGATTATTGAAGACAACTGCTTTATCGGCGCTCGCTCTGAAGTGGTTGAAGGTGTGATTGTTGAAGAAGGTGCTGTTATCTCTATGGGTGTCTACATTGGCCAGTCAACGAAAATCTTTAACCGTGAAACTGGTGAAATCACGTATGGCCGTATTCCAGCAGGTTCAGTGGTTGTCTCAGGCAATCTTCCATCTAAAGACGGTAGTTACTCACTTTACTGTGCGGTGATTGTGAAGCAAGTAGATGCGAAGACAAGATCAAAAGTTGGTATTAACGAACTCCTTCGCGGTATTTAACACCCCGGACTACAGGCATAAAAAAACCCGCCTTTCGGCGGGTTTTTTATGAGTCACTTATGTTACTAACTGCGATTAAAGATCGAGTAAAGGAGTGCAACGGCAACTAAGCCAACCAAATTGGCACCGCCAAGATCAGTTACGATCTTAGTG
>JBBWVS010000017.1:0-7481 GCA_050256335.1 Gammaproteobacteria bacterium
AGCCTCGTCGAGATCGTATGAAATTTCGTCCAAGTAGGCCGTTTCCAGTCTTTTTTGTGCGCGAGACTCGTCCACCTCAACAACCAAGCATACACCGCCGTTCATAGTGGCTGCCAATGGTTGTGCGCCCCCCATTCCACCCAAGCCGGCAGTAACGACCAGCCGGCCAGAAAGATCGCCACCAAAGTTTTGCTTAGCACACTCGGCAAAAGTTTCATAAGTGCCCTGCAAGATACCCTGTGAACCAATATAAATCCATGAGCCTGCAGTCATTTGGCCATACATTGTCAATCCCGCTCGTTCGTACTCTCTAAATTTATCCCAATTACCCCATCTTGGAACGAGGTGAGAATTTGCTAATATCACTCTTGGCGCCTCCTCGTGCGTTCTAAAAACACCCACAGGTTTGCCCGATTGAATCAACAAGGTTTCGTCATTATTCAAACGCTTTAAAGTTGAAATGATCTTATGGTAGCACTCCCAGTTTCTAGCGGCCTTGCCGTTGCCACCATAAACAATCAATTCGTCTGGTTTTTCAGCAACTGCTGGATCAAGGTTGTTCATTAACATACGCATAGCTGCCTCTTGGTGCCAACCCTTGCAGCTTAGTTTTGTTCCGTGTGGTGCTTTAATCATTTTCGTCTCAAATCGATAACAAGTTTATTCTTGATTATACTTGTATATACAAGTCCATGCAAGTAAGAAAAACACGTCGGAGATAACCCGTATAATAAACCCCAATATGAGAAATACAAAACCTATATATCAAGTCGTAAAACAACATATTGTTGATGGAATACATAACAAACGATGGCTGGAGCACACAAAAGTGCCTTCTGAAAACAACCTTTGTCAGGAGTTTTCCGTGAGCCGTATGACAGCCAATCGAGCACTAAAAGAGTTAACAGAAGAGGGTGTTCTTTACCGTGTTCAGGGTCTCGGAACCTTTGTTAGTGAAAGTCTTCCCGTTAAATCAGTCTTGCAAATTAAAGATATAGCCGAGGAAGTTGAGGCTCGGGGCAATCGCTTTTTTTCTGAAGTGATTGCACATAAAAAAATTGATGCACCACCACAGGCAAGCCGCTTTCTTGACCTTGGGAGTGTCACGCAATTATTTTACTCCTTGGTCCTGCATTTCGAAAATGATGAGCCAATTCAACTAGAAGAGCGCTTTATAAGCAAAGAACAAGTGCCTAACTATCTGGAAGTTGATTTGGTGACAGAAACGGCAAACCATTATCTGAAGCAGACAACGCCGCTTTCAGATGCAAAGCATATTATTGAAGCAATAGCTGCTGATAGCAATGTTGCCGAGCTGCTCAAAATTGAAAAAAACTCGCCCTGTATCTTGATTACCCGTATTACATGGAGTGGTCACACGCCCGCCACATATAGCAAACTTACTCATCCTGGGTCTCGCTACAGCCTTCAAACGTAGACAACAAAAACACTGTGATAGAGGTAATTAAGCCGTCCGAATTTAAAATTATTCCTTGGAAAAACGGCAAGGGCGAAACAATAGAGCTAGCCATTAGTGAAGGCGGGGCAATCAATGGTTTTGATTGGAGGCTCAGCATTGCAAGCGTTAATGAAAATGGTGCGTTTTCAGATTTCTCCGGCTATTTACGACACTTGGTTCTGATAAAAGGCAATGGTGTTGAACTCGTTCATAACAATATGACTTGCGATTCACTTAGCACTTTGCTCAGCATTGCCAAGTTTGACGGCAGCTGCAAAACTTACGCCAAGCTGCACGCAGGGCCAATTTCCGATTTTAATTTAATGACAAAAAATCATTGTTTTGACAGCAAACTACAGACATTTAAGGTTTGTAAGAAGACTTCTTTGGATAGCAAGGAATTAGGCTTTATATATGGTCTATCAGACTTAACAGTGCTTATCGAGAAAGATAAAAAAATGCTTTGTGAGCTTCCTGCAGGTCATTTATTAATGCTATCCGGTAAAAACCAGAATTTAAAAATTACTGGAAAAAATATAATTTTTGCCTCTGTCGAGCGTCTTTAGACCGTATCCCCCAAATGTCAACATTGACTCCTAAACAAATAAACGCTTGGGCAAAACTTCGCCCTCAAGATTGCTCTCACCAATGCCTAAAAACTGTTGATTTTCATCAAATAACTTCAACTTTTGCACTTCAGTATAATCGCCGTATCGAATCTTTCTACCGAGCTTAATATCACTCGTTTGCTCGGCGCTTAAAAACACAGAATCAAAGTTTGGCAGCATCGTATCAGCACCAAGAATTAATGCGTCTAAGGCTTCAAAAGCATCACTTTTGATGGCCTGAAGTTGCTCAAAAGTAATGCTATCAGTCAAATCAAAATGAGCAAAACCCGTACGTCTTAGCTCAATGACATGGGCGCCGCAACCAAGCACTTTGCCAATATCTTCAACCAAAGTTCTGATGTAAGTGCCTTTCGAACAAGCAACATCCAGGCTCAAAACATCGCCCTCAAGGTCTAAAAAGTTAATCTCGTGAATGGTGACCGGGCGCGCTTTACGCTCAACCTCGATACCTTGTCGTGCCAGTTCGTAAAGTGGTTTTCCATCACGCTTCAGCGCTGAATACATCGGCGGCACTTGTTTGATATTGCCAAGAAACTCTTGCAAGGCGTTTGCAATACTTATTTCGTTCACACTTTCGATTGGGCCAAAATCTGTAATTTTTCCTTCAGCATCACCGGTATCGCTGACTTGCCCTAACTTGCCGCGCACAAAATAACGCTTATCGTCGTTGAGAAGGAATTGCGCCACCTTGGTGGCCTGACCCAAACAAATTGGCAATAACCCGCTTGCTAGCGGATCAAGACTGCCGGTATGGCCGGCTTTTTTGGCAAAAAAGAGACGCTTGACTTGTTGGAGGACAAAATTAGAGCTGGCGCCAGTTGCTTTGTCTAGTAATATTACGCCGTTAATATCTCGCCCTTTTTTGTTCCTTCTGGACACCTGTCTGGGTTTGGCCTTTAAAGCTTGCTTAGCAAGTCTTCGATTCTGGCACCGGTATTCGGCGCAGTGTCGTAAATAAAGCTCAAGGTAGGCGTATGACGCAAATCAAGCACTTTGGATAGGCGCGTGCGGAAAAAACCGCTCGCCTTAAATAATAGGGTGCTTACTTCTTTTTGTGACTCTTCTGCACAAGAGAAAAACACCCTGGCACTACTTAAATCACGACTGGCAATCACGTCAGTAATAATAACATTTTGCAAACGGGGGTCGTTAACCTCTTTTCTAAGCAACAAAACGAGCTCACGTTTTACAAGCTCGTTAACTCGCTCCGTTCTGTAACTAGGTTGTTGTGCCACTTAAACCTTCCTTAAAGTGTGCGAGCGCGCTCAACGCGTTCAAAAACCTCGATCTGATCACCAGGTTGGACATCTTTATAATTAAGAATACCGATACCACATTCGGTGCCGGATTTAACATCTTTGACGTCGTCTTTAAAGCGTCTTAATGATTCCAGTTCGCCTTCATAGATAACAACACTATCTCTAAGCACACGGATTGGGCTGTCTTTTTTGACAACGCCTTCCTGGACCATACAGCCAGCGATATCGCCAAACTTAGGTGACCTAAAGACGTCTTTCACTAAAGCGATACCAATAATATTCTCACTCAATTCAGGCGAAAGCATGCCGCTCATGATGCCTTTAATGTCATCAATGAGGTTATAGATAATACTGTAATACTCGATTCTAACACCCTCGGTGTCAGCTGTTTTTCTAGCAACGGCATCAGCGCGAACATTAAACCCAAGAACGATTGCGCCCGAAGCGCTGGCTAATGATACATCTGTATTGTTAATACCGCCAACACCCGAAGAAACCACTTTCACACGAACTTCATCGGTTGATAATTCTTCCAGCGCCTCGACCAATGCTTGTGCTGAACCACGAACATCGGATTTAAGCAAAACGTTAACAGTGGAAACATCGCCTTCTTCCATTTTGGAGAAGAAATTATCCATTTTCTCTGCTTGTTGCTTTTGCAGTTTCGCTTCACGGTCTTTGGTTTTTCTGAACTCAGCAACTTCACGCGCTTTACGCTCATTTTCTACCACCAAAACTTCGGCGCCCGAATCTGGCACGCCTGAAAGACCTAAAATTTCTACTGGCATTGAGGGGCCAGCTTCTTTAATTGTCTTACCCGTGTCATCAACAATTTGCTTAACTTTACCGTATTCTAGGCCAGCAATTACTGTGTCGCCTTTTTTCAAGGTGCCCGATTGTACAAGAATCGTTGTTACTTTGCCTCGACCTTTGTCAAGTCGCGCTTCAAGAACAACACCACTAGCTGGCTTGCTAACATCGGCCTTAAATTCAGAAACTTCAGCCGTCAATGTAATCGCCTCGAGAAGTGCATCTACACCCTCGCCAGTATGCGCTGAAACACCAATCATCATAACGTCGCCACCCCAATCCTCTGAGATAACGTCGTGTGTTGAAAGCACTTGTTTAATTTTTTCCAGCTGTGCACCTTCTTTGTCTATTTTATTAATGGCAACAATGATTGGTGCGCCGGCTTTTTTGGCGTGCTTAATCGACTCAATTGTTTGTGGCATAACGCCGTCGTCAGCAGCAACAACCAAGATCACGATATCGGTAGCACCAGCACCGCGAGATCTCATTTTAGAAAACGCTGCGTGACCCGGTGTGTCGATAAAAGTAATGGTATTGCCATTAGGGCTCACTTGGTAAGCGCCAATATGTTGGGTAATGCCGCCCGCTTCGCCAGCCGTTACCTTAGTGTTTCTTATGTAGTCCAGAAGCGATGTTTTGCCATGATCAACGTGGCCCATGATGGTAACCACCGGCGGCCTTGTTGTAGCATTTACATCATCACCCGTATCTTGCACAAGTGTGTCTTCAACGGTTTCTTCTTTGCTGGCAATCGGATTGTGGCCCATTTCTTCAACAACGAGCATCGCCGTGTCTTGATCGATAACATCGTTGAGTGTGGCCATTACACCCATGCCCATCATCACTTTTAATACTTCGCCGGCCTTAGTGGCCATTTTTAATGCCAAGTCTGAAATTTTAATATTTTCAGGAATAGCGACTTCGTAAATGATTTTATCGACAGGCTTATGGAAGCCGTGCTGCGCTTGTTCGTCCTGAACTTTTTGTGACAGTCGAGTGCGGTCTTTCTTCTTTAATTTGCGACCTGGATTATGACGAGCAACATGCAACTGCTTACGTCTAGGTGGCGTTGAAGGCGTGCCTGCATTACGTAATCTTTGAGGTGGTTTTGTTTCTTTCGCTTTCGGCGCATCAGCTTTAACTTTAGCACTTTTTTCTGCCTCTGTCACGGCTATGGTCTGAGTCTTAGCTTCAGTCTCTTGTTGCTCTTTCTGAACTTGACGCGCTGTTTCTTGCTCTTTTTTCTCTTTGATTACACCATGACGCTTAGCATCTTGCGCTTGATGTTTCTCCTCTGCGAGCCTACCAGCCTCTAGGGCCTCTTGTACCTTTTGAGCCACCTCTTCAACGTCCACATCAACAACGACTACTGGAGCTTGGCGTTTTTTCTTTACTTGAATCTTAACGCCGCCTGAAGTCGAAGTCGTTTTCGATGTTTTACGTGAAACAGAAATACTTGACTTGATGCCTGAACGTTTGCTTAAACTCGTCATCAAGACTTTTCTTTCGTCACCAGAGATATTAGAATCTTGCGCTTTGCCCTCAATGCCGGCGGCCGCCAAAATCGATATCACCTCATCGGGTGTTTTCTTAAGTAATTTAGATAAGCTTTCTACTGTATGTGCCATTTTTGATTGCCTCTATTTATTGTTGAACGTGTTCGTAATTGCTCTTACCAACCAATCAGTCAAACCAGCCTTCGTTTTCTCTGGCCGTCATAATAACAGCAGAAGCCATATCATTGCCAATATCGTGTACCTCTAACAATTCGACAATTGAGAGTTCTGCAACAGCATCAACTGTGTCGATTTCTGCATCAACGAGAGCGGCGGCTAGTGCCTCGTCAACGCCTTCAATGGTTAACAAAACTTCTGTTGCCTCGGCATCCCCAAGCGCTTTTACAAGCTGAGCATCTTGTGCTCTTTCTTGCAGCTCTTCAACCATGTCTTCGTCAAATTCTTCAATTTTTGAAAGAATGTCAGAATCCGCCTCAGCAATTTCGTCAAGGCTTGTGTAGCCTTCGTCGATCAAAACGCCAGCAACTTCGGCGTCTACACCTAATTTTTCTGCAAGTTTTTCACCTGTTTTCTGTGCTTCTTTAGCTTGCGCTTCATCGGCATCAGCCAACGACATAACGTTAAGCCTCCAGCCTGTTAAGCGGCTTGCTAGTTTAATATTTTGACCGCCACGACCAATCGCCAAAGCCAACTGCTCTTCAGCAACAGCGATGTCCATAACACCCTTGTCTTCATCGACAACGATAGAACTAACTTCAGCTGGCGCCATTGCGTTAATGACAAACTGAGCAGGGTCTTCATCCCAAAGAATAATATCAACACGCTCACCATTCAGCTCATTGGAAACCGCTTGCACACGAGCACCACGCATACCGATGCATGAACCAATTGGGTCCAAGCGCTTATCTTTCGCCTTAACCGCTAATTTTGCACGCAGACCAGGATCTCTTGCGCCAGCCATAATTTCAATAACACCTTCGCTGATTTCTGGAACTTCCATTGCAAAAAGCTCGATCATCATCTCGTTGACCGTACGGCTTAAGAAGATTTGTGCGCCTCTTGGGGTTGACTTAACCTCCTTAATATAGGCTCTTAAGCGGTCATTTTTCCTAATAGACTCATTAGGAATTAAATCAAACCTTGAAATCATGCCATCTATCCCACCCATGTCAACGTAAACATTGCCACGATCAACACGCTTAACTGTAACCGAAACCACCTCACCTACACGACTACTGAAGTTCTCAACAATAACTTCTCTTTCCGCTTCGCGCACTTTTTGAATAATGACCTGCTTAACAATTTGCGCTGCGATTCTGCCAAATTCAACAGACTCCATCGGCTCTTCTACAAAAGTATCAATCTCTAGGCCTTTTGCGTCTGCCTGATAAATATGCAGTTCAGAATCAAATTCCGTGCCTTCGTCATCAACACATTGAGCGCCGTCTTCAATCACCATCCAGCGTCTGAATGTATTGAATTCACCGCTTTGACGATCAACCGAAACACGTACTTCAATATTGTTGCGTTTTTTTGTCGCAACCGCCATGGCTTCTTCTAATGCTTCAATCACATCCTCTTGAGTGATGTTTTTCTCGTTAGAGATTGCTTCAACCATCAAAAATAATTCTTTACCTTCCATGCGCTTCTCCTAAAAATGAGCAACCAAATTTGCTTTATCTATTAAATTTAAATCTATTGTCACTGGGCCTAACTCTGTCACCAGTTCCATTGTTTCATTTACTTCGCTAATACTGCCGATACTGCCAGTAAATTTACGTCTTCCTTCAATTGCTCTAAACAACCT
>JBBWVS010000018.1:0-6308 GCA_050256335.1 Gammaproteobacteria bacterium
ATTGCACGAACCTAGAATATGAGCGAATTAAAACAACAATTAAGTGACGTTTTTGGCGTTGAGGGTATTACCGAAGCATACGGAGAGCTCACATTAACCATTGATAGTGGTGCCATTATCGAAACATGCACGAAATTAAGAGACGATTTTAATTTTGAGATTTTGGTTGATCTCAGCGGTATTGATTATCTCACTTACGGTGAATCGGACTGGGATGGCAACGCTAGCTCATCAGGCTATGGCCGTGGCCGTACAGCTCAGCAATCCGAGAAAACACAAAGCCACCGATTTTGCGTTGTTTATCACATGCTCTCTGTTTCTGACAATAAGCGCTTGCGCGTCAAAGCACTTTTAGCGGGCGACAATCTCATTCTAGAGTCTGTGACCGATATCTGGAATTCAGCCGATTGGTACGAAAGAGAGGCTTTTGATTTATTCGGTATTTTGTTTGAAAACCATACAGATTTACGCAGAATCTTGACCGATTATGGTTTTGTAGGTCACCCTCTGAGAAAAGATTTCCCAATGATTGGCGAAGTAGAAATGCGCTACGACGAAGAATTAGGCAGAGTTGTTTACGAACCTGTAAGCATTGAGCCCAATATCAATGTTCCAAGGGTAATAAGGAAATAATTATGTCTGAGATGCGCAATTACACCCTTAACTTTGGGCCACAACATCCTGCTGCACACGGCGTGCTACGCCTTATTCTTGAAATGGACGGCGAAGTCGTTGAACGCGCCGACCCACATATTGGATTACTTCATCGAGGTACAGAAAAACTAGCAGAATCAAAACCTTATAATCAATCGATTGGTTATATGGACAGACTCGATTACGTCTCTATGATGTGTAATGAGCACGCTTATGTGATGGCTATTGAAACCATGCTTGGGCTTGAAATTCCAGAGCGCGCCCAATACATTCGAGTGATGTTTGATGAAATCACTCGCATTCTCAACCATCTTATGTGGCTAGGAACTCATGCCCTAGATGTTGGTGCAATGAGTGTTTTCTTGTACGCCTTTAGAGAGCGTGAAAAACTCATTGATTGCTATGAAGCGGTTAGTGGCTCGCGTATGCACGCAACGTATTATCGTCCGGGCGGTGTGTACCGTGATTTGCCGGACAAAATGCCACAATACCTTGAATCAAAATTGCGTAAGGCTAAAGAGCTTGAAGAAATGAACGCCAATCGTCAAGGTTCTTTACTGGACTTTATTGCCGACTTTGCTGCGAATTTCCCAGACAGTATTGACCAATATTCAAACCTTTTGACGGACAATAGAATCTGGAAACAACGCTTGGTTAATATCGGTATTGTCACTCCAGAGCGTGCTATGCAGCTTGGCTTCACTGGCCCGATGCTTCGCGGCTCTGGTATTGAGTGGGATATCCGTAAAAACGAACCTTATTCGGTTTATGACAAGATGGAGTTTGATATTCCTGTCGGCGTTACTGGTGACAGTTATGACCGTTACTTGGTGCGTATGGAAGAAATGCGCCAGTCGACTCGTATTATTGAGCAGTGCATTACTTGGCTACGCGCCAATCCAGGCCCTGTGATGTCGGATGATCATAAAGTCGCACCGCCAAGCCGTAGCGATATGAAGGATGATATGGAGTCACTCATTCATCACTTTAAGCTGTTTACAGAGGGTTACTGCTTACCAGAAGGTGAGGTTTACTCTGCGATTGAGCACCCTAAGGGTGAATTCGGTATTTATTTGGTTTCCGATGGTGCCAACAAACCTTACCGCGTGAAAATTAGAGCGCCAGGATTTGCGCATTTGGCAGCAATGGATGAAATGGCTAGAGGTCATATGCTTTCCGACGTAGTGACAATTATCGGAACACAAGACATAGTCTTCGGAGAGATAGACCGATGAAAAAAACTTTCTTTTTATCCTATACTTTGTTGTTCTTTAAAAACGCTCAGTTGCATAGTTTTTACTATGCTCCTTTGCGTTTTTTACAGAACGCCTCATCTAGAATAAAAAATAAAGGTTTTTTAAATGCCTGCACGATTTTTGCAGCAAAAGTACTCGTTTTTAGAATTGGAGGTTTTATCTAATGATTTCGGATAAAGCAAAACAACAAATTGACACTTGGGTGGCTAAGTACCCTGCTGGCTGTCAAAGCTCGGCGGTGATGGAGGCTTTGAAAATTGTCCAAGCTGAAAATGACGGCAGTCTAACCAGTGAGTCAATCCAAGCAGTCGCCGATTACTTAGAAATGCCTGTCATCAGTGCATACGAAGTGGCCACTTTTTACGAAAATTACAATCACAAACCCGTAGGCAAGCACGTTATTCGTTTTTGCCACAATATTTCATGCATGCTCAATGGTGCTGATGATTTGATCTCGTATTTAGAGACAAAAACAGGCGTGAAAATAGGAGAGGTAAGTGAAGATGGTTTGGTTAGCGTTAAGAAAGTTGAGTGTTTGGGCGCATGTGTTGGTGCACCGATGTTTCAAATTGGTGACCAGTATTATGAAAACCTAACACAGCAAAAAATTGATGAGATTTTGGATGGTTTAAAGTGAACGAAGTCTGCTTCAAAAACATAGATAAAGAAAACCCATCAAGTTTAGCGACTTACGAAGCGACGGGTGGTTATAGTGTTTGGCGCAAAATTCTTCATGGTGAGTTATCGCCAGAGGCAATTTTGGGTGAATTAAAAACGTCCGGCCTAAGAGGGCGCGGTGGTGCTGGGTTCCCAACGGGTCTTAAGTGGAGCTTTATGCCTCGCAACCAAGACGGACAAAAGTACGTTGTTTGTAATTCAGACGAAGGCGAGCCAGGCACTTGTAAAGACAGAGATATTCTAAGATTCAATCCGCATTCAGTGATTGAAGGCATGGCGATTGCCGGTTATGTGATGGGTGCTACCGTGGGCTACAATTACATTCGTGGCGAGTTCATGGAGCCATACTATCGTTTTGAAGAGGCTTTAAAAGAGGCTTACGATGCCGGACTTTTAGGGCGCGACATTGGCGATAGCGAAGTCAACTTTGACTTGCATACTCATTTGGGAGCTGGCGCCTACATTTGCGGTGAAGAGACGGCATTGCTTGAGTCGCTCGAGGGCAAAAAAGGCCAACCAAGATTTAAGCCGCCGTTTCCAGCCAATGTTGGACTTTACGGTATGCCAACAACGATCAACAACACTGAAAGTTTTGCTTCTGTGCCGGATATTTTGGCGCGCGGCGGTCAATGGTTCGCTGATTTAGGGGTGCCAAACTCTGGTGGCTGTAAATTATTCTCGGTGACGGGTCATGTAACCAAGCCAGCAAATTTCGAGATTCCAATGGGTACTCCATTTTCTGAGTTATTGGAAATGGCAGGTGGTCTTCGAGAAGGCAGAACATTAAAAGCAGTTATTCCAGGCGGCTCTTCGACGCCAGTACTTCCGGCAGAGGATGCGATGAAAATGACAATGGATTATGACTCCATTGAGCAAGTCGGCTCCATGCTCGGCGCAGGCTCGGTGATTGTTATGGACGACACAACGTGTATGGTAGCAGCCTTAACGCGTTTGGCGCATTTTTATTATGATGAATCTTGTGGTCAATGCACACCCTGTAGAGAGGGTACCGGTTGGATGTATCGCGTATTAAAGCGCATCATGGATGGCCAAGGAAAAATGCAAGACTTGGATTTATTGATGAGCGTTCAAGACAAAATTATGGGCAATACGATTTGTGCATTAGGCGATGCAGCAGCAATGCCTGTAGAGAGCTTTATTAGACATTTTAGAGACGAGTTTGAGTATTACATTAAACACGGCAAGAGTATGGTAACTAAGGTAAACAGCGATGGTTGATATTGAAATCGAAATTGACGGCAATGTCGTTCATGGTCACTCGGGTGAGTCGATTATTTCGATTGCCGATAGAGAAGGTATTAATATTCCCCGTTTTTGTTACCACAAGAAATTATCGGTAGCGGCTAATTGCCGTATGTGCCTTGTTGATGTTGAGGGCAATCCGAAGCCACAACCGGCTTGTTCGACGCCAGCGTCGGCGGGTATGAGAGTCCATACAAATAATGAAAAAGCCAAGGCATCGCAAAAAGCGGTAATGGAGTTTTTGCTCATTAACCACCCATTGGATTGTCCAATTTGCGATCAAGGTGGCGAGTGTGAATTGCAAGATGTAGCTATGGAATACGGCTCAGACGTTTCCAAGTTTAATGAAGGCAAGCGCATTGTTGCCGATAAAGGTATTGGCGCATTAATTCAAACCGATATGACACGCTGCATTCACTGCACACGTTGTGTGCGTTTTGGCGCAGAAGTGGCAGGTATTGTTGAAATGGGCGCAACGGGACGAGGTGAAGAGCTGAAAATTGAGCCTTTCTTAAGCGAAGGTATTCAATCAGAGCTTTCAGGCAACATGATCGATGTTTGTCCAGTGGGCGCATTGACTTCAAAGCCGTTCCGTTACGAAGTTCGTTCTTGGCAAATGAGTTCTGTTGAAAGTGTTGCACGCCACGATCTAGTCGGCTCCAACATTTTCACGCAAACACATAAAGGCAAAGTTAAGCGTGTTGTTGCAAGAGACAACGAGAGCGTCAATGAAACTTGGATTTCAGACAGAGATCGTTTTTCATACGAAGGCCTTACAAATGAAAATCGCGCTTTAACACCTAAAATTAAGGTCAAAGGCGAATGGCAAGAGGTTTCTTGGGAAGCTGCACTTGAAGCGGCAACGAGCGGCATTAAAATGAATTCTGCTGAGGCGTTTGGCGCTTTGGCTTCAAAGAATGCAACATTGGAAGAGTTGTATTTATTGCAAAAACTAACACGTGGCCTAGGTTCTGAAAACTTAGATACTCGTCTAGATGTTGCCAATCCAAGTAGTGCAAGTGCACTAGAGACTACTATCTCTTTAGCAGAATTAGAGGCTATCGATCATGCGTTGATTGTTAACTCTTACTTGCGCTTAGAGCAACCGATGATTAATCATCGTATTAGAAAAGCAACATTAAATGGCGCCAAGGTTTCAACTGTCAATTCGTTGACATTTGATTTTAATTATCGAGTTGCCAACAGCGTATTAAGCGCACCACAAAATACGCTTGCCACACTTTCGGGTGTATTAAAGGCCTTGCTAGAGGCTAACTCTCTTGCGCTGCCAGATTATTTAAAAGATACGAAAGTTGATCAAGCACAGATTGATATTGCCAGCACTTTATCGGCTGCAGAAAATGCGGTTGTGGTATTGGGCGAACAAGTCAACAGCAATCCTTGTGCGGATCAAGTGGCCAAACTTGTTACGCAAATTGCTAAAGCATCAAACTCTAAAACACTGAATGCAAGTGCTACGGGCAATACGCTTGCTGCAGAAAAAGTCAGCTTTAAACCAAACGGCGGTTTGAATGCAGCACAAATGTTTACTGCAAATTTGAATACTTTTGTTTTGCTGGATGTTTATCCTACATATGATTGTGTGGATTCAACTGCTGCCATTGAAGATTTGAGTCGAGATGACGCTTTTGTTGTTGCAATTAATAGTTTTGAGGATGAGTCGGTATTGAGTTTCGCCGATGTCATTTTACCGCTGGCAAGTTTCTACGAGACTTCTGGAACGCACATCAATATCGATAATGTGGCACAATCTTATGGTGCTTCAGTAAAGGCTGCGGGCAATTCCAAGCCGGGCTGGAAAGTGCTTAAAGTATTGGCTGATTTATTGGAGTTGCCAGGTTTTGATTATACGGGTTCGCCACAAGTGGCGGATGATGCGCTGTCACTAAGCCAAAATGTAGCAACCAGTGAAGTTGATATTATTGCCACGGAAGTGCCGAATATCGCTACCGTTTGGCAATACACGCCTTATGCTTCGGACGTATTAACTAGACATGCGCAGTCCTTACAACAAACTCAAATAGGTCAAATAAGCGAGGCGGTTGTTAGTGCGGCGACGGCGAAAATACTTGAATTATCACAGGGCGATTGTTATAAAGGTGTACCTGTCAATATTAACGAAACCGTTGCTGAAGGTTGTGTGTTTGTTCACACAAACCAAGCAAGACAGCGATAGGGGCGAGACTTTATTATGTGGCAATCGTTTGTAGATCTTATTCATACGCTGATACCGTGGTTTGACGGCGGCTTAGCCGATGTTGTTATTATCCTTATTAAGGGTGTTGCCTTAATTTTACCGCTCATCATTATGATGGCTTACATGACTTATGCTGAGCGTAAAGTCATTGGTTATATGCAGCTTCGTATCGGTCCAAACCGTGTTGGCCCACTTGGCTTATTGCAGCCCTTTGCTGACGTTTTCAAGATGATGTTTAA
>JBBWVS010000019.1:0-6557 GCA_050256335.1 Gammaproteobacteria bacterium
TTATGCCAGGCGACAACGTTAAGATGGCTGTAGAGCTACTTGCACCGATCGCTATGGAAGAAGGTTTACGATTTGCAATCAGAGAAGGCGGCCGTACAGTGGGTGCGGGTGTTGTATCTAAGATTACGAAGTAATTAGTTAGGTGAGAGCCGTTGATATCTTGTATAATCGACGGTTTTTTCGTTCCAGAAGTTATAAAGGGCAAATAGGCAAATGAGCAATCAAAATATCAGAATTAAATTAAAGGCATTCGATCATCGATTAATCGACAAATCAGCCATAGAGATTGTAGAGACAGCTAAGCGCACAGGCGCTAGCGTCAGAGGACCAATTCCTTTGCCTACAAAAAAAGAACGTTATACGGTGTTGACTTCTCCACATGTAAATAAAGATGCGAGAGATCAATACGAATTAAGAACTTACGTTAGATTGATGGACGTTATTAGTCCAACTGACAAAACAGTTGATGCATTGATGAAGTTAGATCTTGCAGCTGGTGTTGACGTCAAAATCAAACTGAACTAAAGAAATAAGACAGGATTAAGAAAATGGCAATTGGATTGGTAGGACGAAAAATAGGAATGACACGCATCATGACAGATGACGGACGTGCATCTGCAGTTAGTGTTATTAAAATTGAGCCTAATCGTGTAGTACAAACGAAAACTACCGATACTGATGGCTATAGCGCTGTGCAGTTAACTACTGGCGCTAAGGTAAACAAAAAGGGCGAAGCAAAAGTGCGCCGTGTTAATAGTGCTATTAAAGGTCACTACGCGAAAGCTTCTCAACAAATTGGCTTAGGTCTTTGGGAAATGAGAGTAGACGAAGCTGAGCTTGAAGGTTTGACTAGTATTGACGTATCAATGTTTGGCGCAGGCCATTACGTTGACGTTACAGGTCAATCTAAAGGTAAAGGTTTTCAAGGTGGTGTAAAGCGTCATAACTTTAGCATGCAAGATGCCACTCACGGTAACTCAGTTTCTCACCGTGCGATTGGTTCAACTGGCCAGTGTCAAGATCCAGGTCGTGTATTTAAAGGTAAGAAAATGGCCGGTCAAATGGGTAATGCGCAAGTGACTGAAGAATGCCTAGAAGTGATCAGAGTTGACTTTGATCGCAACGTACTACTTGTTAAGGGTGCTATTCCAGGCGCAAACAAGGGTTTTGTTAAAGTACGTTTGTCAGCAAAGAAGAACAAAGTAAACGCAGAAATTTCTAAGCAACTGTCTGAAGCAATAACTGCTGGCGAAGTTGTAAGTGAAGAAGCGCAAGCAGAAGCTTAAATAGAGAATCAAACAAAGGTTTTGAGATGAAAGTAAAAGTATTAAACTTAAAAACAAATAAGTCAACTTCAAACGAAGTGTCTGATGCTGTTTTTGGCCGTGAGTACAACGAGTCATTGGTGCATCAAATTACAACGGCTTATATGTCGGGTGGTCGTCAAGGCTCTAAAGCACAAAAGAATCGTAGTGCAGTTAGTGGTGGCGGTAAAAAGCCATGGAAGCAAAAAGGCACAGGCCGCGCTCGTGCAGGCACATCTCGTGGTCCTATCTGGACTGGCGGTGGTGTAACGTTTGCAGCGCAACCTCGCGACTATTCTAAAAAAGTAAACAAGAAAATGTACAAAGGCGCAATTAGCTGCATCTTTTCTGAGCTTTTACGCACCGAGCGTTTGAAAGTGGTTAAAGAGTTTGATATTACTGAAGCCAAAACCAAAAACATCACAGCTCTAATGACGTCTCTTGGTGTTAAAGATGCGTTGTTGATGACAGACGAGCTGGATGAGAACTTATATTTATCTGCTCGTAACTTATACCACGTTGGTGTTTGTGATACACAAAGTATCGATCCAGTTAGTTTGATCGGTTACGAGAACGTTGTTATTACTGAGAGCGCGTTAAAGAAAGTTGAGGCAATGCTATGAATCAAGAAAAAGTATTAAAAGTGTTATTAGGACCGGTTGTTTCAGAGAAAACAACAATGGGATCTATCAATAACCAATACGTATTTAGAGTCACACCTGATAGTAACAAAAGAGAAATTCGCACAGCAGTTGAGACATTGTTTGGTGTAAAGGTCGAAGCGGTAACAACTTTGAACGTTAAAGGTAAGAAGAAAATGTTCAAAGGTAAGTCGGGTCGTCGCGTTAATTGGAAAAAAGCAGTAGTCAAAGTGGCCGAAGGTCAGATGATTGACGTAAGCGCTTCATAGAGAATTATTATGGCAATAGTTGTAAAAAGAAAACCAACCTCACCCGGCAGACGATTTGTTGTCAGTGTTGTTGATAAAGATTTGCATAAAGGCAAACCTTTCGCCGCTTTAACAGAAAGCAAAACCAGAATTAGTGGTCGTAACAACCGCGGCAAGATTACCGTTAGACATAGAGGTGGTGGCCACAAACAAAGATATCGTATTATCGACTTTAAACGTAATAAAGACGATATTCCAGCGAAAGTTGAGCGTTTAGAATACGATCCAAATCGTAGTGCAAACATTGCACTTGTGCTTTATGCAGATGGTGAAAGACGTTATATTATTGCGCCAAAAGGTCTTAATGCAGGTGATGAAATCGTTTCTGGTAACTCAGTAGCGATTCAAACAGGTAATACTTTGCCTTTGAGCAACATTCCTTTAGGTAGTGTTATTCACTGTGTTGAATTGAAGCCTATGAAAGGTGCGCAGATCGCAAGAAGTGCAGGTACATCAGTGCAACTAATTGCTAAAGAAGGCGCTTACGTCACATTGAGACTACGCTCTGGTGAGGTTCGTAAAGTATTGGCTGAGTGTCGTGCAACGATGGGTCAAGTTTCAAAATCTGAGCACAACTTAAGAAAATTAGGTAAAGCTGGCGCCACACGTTGGAGAGGTGTTAGGCCAACGGTTCGTGGTGTTGTGATGAACCCAGTTGATCACCCACATGGTGGTGGTGAAGGCAAGACTAGTGGTGGTAGACATCCGGTTTCTCCTTGGGGAACACCAACTAAAGGTTACAAAACTCGTAGTAATAAGCGCACTGATAAGTTAATCGTACGTCGTAGAAAATAAAGGGTAATTATGGCTAGATCATTAAGAAAAGGACCATTTGTAGACGAGCATTTAATCCAAAAGGTATTAAAGGCTCAAGAAGCAAATGACAGAAAACCAATTAAAACTTGGTCACGTCGTTCAGTTATCGTTCCAGAGATGATTGGTTTGACAATTGCTGTTCATAATGGACGCGCACATGTTCCGGTTTCAATTAACGAGAATATGATTGGTCATAAATTAGGCGAATTCGCCATAACACGAACATTTAAAGGTCACTCCGGTGACCGTAAATCGTAATTAGGTTTTGATGATGAAAGAAGTTAAAGCAATTCATAAATACGCAAAAATTTCGCCTTTTAAGGCAAGATTGATTGCAGATCAGATTCGTAATAAGTCCGTTGATGAGGCTTTGAACATCTTGTCATTTAGCAACAAGAAAGCGGCTGTATTAGTAAAGAAAATACTAAGCTCTGCTATTTCTAATGCTGAACATAATGACGGTTTAGACATTGATGAATTAAAAGTAAGTAGTGTTTTCGTAAATGCAGGCTCTACGATGAAGAGAATTCGCCCTAGAGCAAAAGGTAGAGCGAATCGTATTTTAAAAAGAACTAGCCACATTACAGTTGGCGTAAGCGAGTAATCAGTATGGGTCAAAAAGTAAATCCAAAAGGTATTAGATTAGGAATCGTTAAAGATTGGGATTCTAAGTGGTATGCGAATAGCACAGATTATCCTAAGTTCCTATTATCTGACATTAACGTAAGAGACTTCTTATTTAAAGAGTTAGCCTCTGCATCAGTCAGTCGTATCCAAATCGAGCGTTTATCAAACACCGCTAAAGTGATTATTCACACAGCACGTCCAGGTATCGTTATCGGTAAAAAAGGTGCAGACATCGAGCGCTTAAAAGCGATTGTCTCTGCCAAGATGGGTATTCCTGTTCATATTAGTATTGAAGAAATTAAAAAGCCTGAGCTTGATGCACGCCTGGTTGCTGAAAACATTGCACAACAACTTGAAAAGCGTGTGATGTATCGTCGCGCTGTTAAGCGTGTGTTGGGTAATGCAACTCGTTTGGGTGCACTCGGTATCAAGGTTATGGTCAGTGGTCGTTTGAATGGTGCTGAAATTGCCCGTTCAGAGTGGTACCGTGAAGGTCGTGTTCCATTACACACTTTCCGTGCAGACGTTGATTACTCATCATACCGCGCTAACACGCAATACGGTGTTATTGGTATTAAAGTATGGATTTTCAAAGGCGAAATTCTTGACCACAAAAAAGGCACAATCGAAGAAGTTGCCAAACGTGGTGCAGGTAAACAACTAGGCAAGAAGTAAAGGAATTGAGAGATGTTACAACCTAAACGTACAAAATTTAGAAAGGCCATGAAAGGTCGCAACCGCGGCTTGGCAACTGGCTGTAATGTGAGCTTTGGTGAAATCGGCTTACAAGCAACAGGCAGATGTCGTATGACTGCTAGACAAATTGAAGCTGCGCGTCGTGCAATGACACGTCATGTTAAGCGTCAAGGAAAAATTTGGATTCGTGTTTTCCCTGACAAGCCAATTACTAAAAAACCATTAGAAGTACGAATGGGTAAAGGTAAAGGTTCTGTTGAATATTGGGTTGCACAAATTAAGCCTGGTCAAATGTTATTTGAAATGCAAGGTGTTGATGAAGCAATTGCAAGAGAGGCTTTCCAGCTTGCTGCAGCAAAACTTCCAGTCAGTACAACAATCATTAAACGGACGGTAATGTAATGGATGTTAAAGAATTAAGAGAGCAAGACGTTACTCAATTAAACGAGACCTTGATGACATTATTAAAAGAGCACTTTGAATTGCGTATGAAGCATCGTTCTCAGCAGTTAAATGATGCGACAAAGCTTGGCAAAACAAAAAGATCCATTGCCCAAATTAAAACAATTATTAACGAGAAGCAATCATGAGCGAGTCTAATTCTGTAGAAAGAGTACTAACAGGCACAGTAGTAAGTGCTAGCCGTGATAAGACAATTGCTGTCTTGGTAGAGCGTAAAGTACGTCACCCAATTTACAAAAAATACATTAAGCGCAGTACTAAAGTACACGCCCATGATGAGAACAATGAGTGCGGTTTAGGCGACGTTGTACGCGTTTCTGAATCAAAGCCATTTTCAAAGACTAAGAATTGGGCTTTGTTAGAAATTGTAGAAAAATCAGTAAGTGTTGATTAATTAATCGAATTGTAGAGAGAAGAAAATGATTCAAATGCAAACAAGAGTTCATGTTGCGGATAACAGCGGTGGTGTTAAGGCAATGTGTATCAAAGTTTTAGGTGGCTCTAAGCGTCGCTACGCCGGAATTGGTGATGTTATTAAGGTGAGTATTAAAGAAGCCTCACCTCGTGGCAAAGTTAAGAAAGGTGATGTTTACGATGCAGTTGTTGTTCGTACGGTACACGGTGTTCGTCGTCCAGACGGCTCTAAGATCCGTTTTGATAACAATGCTATTGTTCTACTTAACTCAAAACTCGAGCCAATCGGCACACGTGTTTTTGGCCCGGTTACTCGTGAGCTAAGAACGTCGAAGTTTATGAAAATTGTTTCACTTGCTCCTGAGGTATTGTAATGAACAAGATTAAACAAAATGATGAAGTGATTATTATTGCTGGTAAGGATAAAGGTTCTATTGGCACAGTGACTAAAGTCTTAGAGTCTAAAGTAATTGTCGAAGGTCTAAACCTTGCTAAGAAACATGTTCGCCCAAACCCGCAAGCCGGTGTACAAGGTGGTATTGAATCTAAAGAAATGCCTTTAAGTATTTCTAACGTAGCAATCTACAATTCAGAAACGCAAAAAGCGGATCGTGTTGGTGTTAGAACCAATACTGATGGCGTTAAAGAAAGATTTTTCAAATCAAGCGGCGAAGTGCTAGCTTAATATATTAAAAGATAGGTGAGAAGTGTCTAGATTACAAGAACAATACAAAAACGAGATTTTGCCAAAACTACAGGCTGACCTAGGAGTTACAAATCCTATGTCTGTTCCTAAAATTACAAAAATTACCATTAATATGGGCCTTGGCTCAGCTTTAGGTGACAAGAAAGTACTTGAGAGCGCAATCGAAGAATTAGGTTTAATATCTTCGCAAAAACCAATGACTTGTCTTGCGCGTAAATCGGTAGCGAGCTTCAAACTTAGAGAAGGTAACGCAATTGGTTGTAAAGTAACTTTGCGTAAAGAAAGAATGTACGAATTCCTTGATCGCTTAGTGAATATTGCTATTCCACGTATTAGGGACTTCCGTGGTTTAAACGAGAAATCATTTGATGGCCGTGGTAACTACAACATGGGTCTTACAGAGCAAATTGTATTCCCTGAAATTGATTTCGAAAAAGTAACAAGAGTGCGTGGTATGGATATTGCTATCACTACGACTGCACAAAATGATGAAGATGCTAAGAAACTATTAGCGATGTTTAATTTCCCATTCAAGGATAAAGGATAACACGATGGCTAAAAAGTCTATGATACATAGAGACGT
>JBBWVS010000020.1:0-19583 GCA_050256335.1 Gammaproteobacteria bacterium
GGTGCCTTTGTTATTTGGTTCTTGTGGATTCAAGCGGGCCCAATGGGTCTCTGGCTTGCTGAAGTTATCAGTAATGTTGCCGGCGAGCAAAGTGCAATCACTTTGTTTATTGAGGACAGAGTGCACCATCTACGTTTGGTCTTTATGGGCGCAATCATGCTGATGGTGATGCGGTTTTCTCCTGGTGGTATCTTGCCAGAGAAAAATAAAGAATTGTAGTTTTCCCCTTAATCAAAATGACCTGTAAATAATTACTATTTAAGGGGAAAGGCGCTTTAATTTTTATTATTTTGCAGGTTTCCTTCATTTAATAAGTTATTTTGTCAACACATGACCGAAGAAAATGTTTATCATTGACCGGTGTTTCTTCCTAGGAGATGTATGTAAATGGAAGAAACTTTTTTGTTTAACTAAGGAGAGAAAAAATGAGAAATTATCTTAAAACTGTAGCTGGTATCACCCTTTCAATGGGTATGACATCGGTTGCACTAGCAGATGTTAATATTGGTAGCTTGCAAGGCTACACGGGTCCACTTGAATCACTAATTGGTGATATTCATGATGGTACAATGTTGGCGGCTTCAGAGGCTAACGCTTCAGGCGCATACATTCACGGTACGATCAATGTCCCACAGGGCGACTCTAAATGTATCGATGCTGACGCAGCGATTTCAGAAGCTGAGCGTTTAATCCACGACGAGAACGTAATCGCTCTTGTTGGTCCTAACTGTTCTGGTGTTACTACAGCGGTTATTAACAATGTAACTGCACCTCTTGGTGTTGTAAACATTTCACCTTCGGCAACTTCGCCGGCATTGTCAACGATTGAAGACAACGGTTTCTTCTTTAGAACTGCACCTTCTGATGCAAGACAAGGTCAAGTACTTGCTACTATTGCAATGTCAAGAGGCATTACAAGTGTTGCGGTTACTTACACAAACAACGACTACGGTAAAGGTCTAGCGGACGCATTTGTTGGTGCATATGAAGCTCTAGGCGGTACGGTTACTGTTAACTCTGGTCACGAAGAAGGTAAAGCGGATTACGCTGCTGATGTTGCCACTCTTTCTGCCGGCGGTTCTTCAGTGCTAGCAGTCTTTGGTTATGCTAGCGGTGCTGCATTATCACTAACAACGGCTTCTGTTGACACAGGCGCATTTGACAGCTACATCTTTGCTGACGGTATGATTGGTTCAGGTCCAGCTCTTGGTGGTCTTGACGGTCTTGACGGCTCTTGGGGTACAGCTCCAGGTGGTAGTGATGCTGCTGCAGCTTGGGCAAACGTAACTGCAGCTGCTGGAATTACTCCGGGACCATACTCTGGTGAAGCATACGATGCGATGGCGTTGATTATTCTTGCTTCGCAAGCGGCAGGTTCAACTGACAGAGCGGCTATCCAAGCTGCTGTGATGAGTGTTGGTAATGCTCCGGGTGTTGAGGTTTATGCGGGTGAAATCGGCAAAGGTCTTAAAGCTCTTACAAGTGGCGCACAAATCAACTATGTTGGTGCAACAGGCGTTGAGTTTAATGACGTTGGTGAAGTTAAAGGCTCATTCCTAGAGTACGACGTTGTCGGCACTGCTTGGACTAGCATCAAGACTCATAAGTAAGTTGATTATGAATATCTAATTTATTAGATATGAAAAGCCCGTCCTTGTGACGGGCTTTTTTTTAGACATTTTTTAGCTGATTAATTGGCTGAATGATTTATATTAACATGCCTATTGTGGGACTATAATATCCCTTCATATAGCATTAATAGAGTTAACTCATGAGTAATAAAGAAGTACTTGATAATGTAAAAAGCGCGGTTAAGCCATTATTTGAGAGAATTGATACAAACGAACTTTTCTCACTCGATGAGATGATCGCACCAAAATTGATCACCATTCTCTATTGGCTATTACTGTT
This sequence comes from Gammaproteobacteria bacterium, assembly GCA_050256335.1. Lineage (GTDB taxonomy): Bacteria > Pseudomonadota > Gammaproteobacteria > PS1 > Pseudothioglobaceae > Pseudothioglobus. The sequence goes on from JBBWVS010000020.1 coordinate 1,912, forward strand.
CTTAGCTATTGGCAGCGGATTGGGCGCTATATTTGATGGCGATGTTTTTCGTGGTTTGTTTTTGATGGCGAGCATTTCGATTGGCGGGCGAATTGCCTGCGAGTTGATGATTGTGGTTTTCCGTATTAACGAAACTTTGCATGAAATTAACAACAGAGAAAAAGGCTCTTCACCTGTTTCAGTGGTTGTGAGCCAAACAGGTGATATTGAGCAATCTTCAGAAAGTGAGGAAAGTGAACAATAATGCCGTCGTCTGGGTGGATATCCCAGTGCTGGATCTATTGCGAGCTGCGGATTTTTACAACGCCGTGCTTGATAGAGAGGTTGACATTACTGAGTTGGATGAAATGACGTTTGCTACAATCGGCCATAGCGATGGTAGTGGTGGTTGTTTATACCCGGATAGCGACCACGTCCCCGCTGAGAATGGCCCACTTGTTTACTTTAATGTTGATGGACGCTTAGAAGAGGCAGTTGAGCAGTGCGTAAAAATGGGCGGCAAAGTTGTTCAAGACACCCATCAGATAGGTAAGTTTGGTATGCGAGCCGTCATTAAGGACTCGGAGGGCAATAAGATCGCCCTGCACTCTACCACGGATAGTTAAACTTTAGAATTACATCCTGATCTGAACTGCTGATGAACAGAGGCATTCTGCTTATTCTTTCTGGCTACCTAATTTGGGGTTCGTTCCCGATTTACTGGTCACTTCTTAATCATGTAGAGCCAACTGAAATACTGGCACACAGGGTCATTTGGTCAATCCCAGTACTGCTTCTGTTTATTGTTTTAGTGCCTTCGTGGCGTAGCAATGTGCGTTCGGCACTTGGTAATAGAGAAGAGTTACTGCTCTTGTTGATTACCGGCATATTGATTTGTATTAACTGGGGTACTTATATCCTTGCTGTTAGTTTGGGTCGTGTGATTGAAGGCTCTATGGGTTATTTCTTGGCGCCAATCATTAATATGATGGGTGGGTTTATATTTTTTAAAGAGCGTGTTTCTACGCTGAAAAAGTATTCTATTGGTTTTTCTTCTTTTGGTGCACTTTATTATGTTTTTAGTGTTGATGCGTTTCCTTGGCTGGGGTTTATTTTGGGTGTTACTTTTTCTGCTTATGGCTTGATGAGAAAAGCGATGAAGACCCCGGCAGTGCCAGGTTTGTTCGTCGAAACGCTATTAATTTTGCCAGTAGCTTTGGTGTTTATTGTGTGGATGGTTGGCAACCAAGAGGTTTCTTTTTTGAAGACTAACTGGACAACGGATACACTTCTTATTTTAGGTGGCTTAGTGACAGTCGTGCCTTTGGCGTTATTTACCGCAGGGGCAAGAATATTGCCGATGACAACCGCGGGCATACTGTTTTTTATCACACCGTCATTGCAGTTTTTGATTGGTTATTTGCATTTTAATGAGCCGTTTAACAACAACCAATTTATTGGTTTTATTGGTATTTGGGTTGGTTTATTGCTTTATTGTTATGACCTAATGAAGAAAACCTGATGGATTCCCTGCTAGCTACTTTCATTTATTGGTCTGCTTTTACTTTTAGCGCCAGTCCATTCTGGACAACTTTGATGGAGGTGTCGCGCTATTCGTCATTTGGCTACATCTACAAAAATTACTTGATTTTTTTGTTGGTCTGTTGGTTGCCAATTCTTATCATTATTGGCATAGTGATGGATGTTCTTGGTGGCTTTAATACTGCACTGACAAACACACTTTATTTTGTTGGTGCGTTTGTTATTTTTTACCTTTGTTGGCAGGTAATACGCTCGAAGCGTAATCCAAATATCAAAATTGATTTTAATTGGAAGGCGATGTCTTTACTGACTTGGTTTAACCCGAAAACTTGGCTAGTGGTACCCCCTGGCTTTTTGATTGCTAACTATAGCGAATCGTTGTCAATAAATATTGTAATTTTCTATTTAAGCGGTCTTCCTTTTTTCTTACTTGGTGTACTTTTCTGGAGTTTGCTTGGGCGCCAAGGGGCAAAGATATCGAAAAACAAACTTAGCTATCTCAATGCGGCTTTACTCGCTTTTTTTGGGTTTTATCTTCTTTATGAGGGTTTTCAAATAATTGATTTGTAGCGCTCAATAAATTGTATTGACTCCAATGCGCTTATGATAATATAACCTTGTTCAAACTGCCAATCACATTCATTGGCAAGTTGTTTTTTGTCCATTGAGGAAGGGCTTGTGAAGAATACAAAAAGCATGCATCCCACGGTATTTAGCGCGCTACACACAAATAGCAAAGAAGAGTTAGACGAACTTTATAAGACTTGGGCCAAGGGTTATGATGCGGATGTTTTGAATAAAGTTGGCTATATTGGCCACATCATCAGTACTGAGTTGCTGCTCAAATATTTGCCAGAAACCGATGCACGCATTCTCGATGCCGGCTGTGGCACCGGGCTTGTCGGTGAGATTCTTAAACGCAAAGGCTTTGATGATGTTGTTGGTGTTGATTTTTCACCATCTATGCTTGATCAGGCCGCAGAAAAAAGTATTTATCGCTCCTTAGAGCTTGCAGATTTAACCCAAGATTTTGCATTTGGTGACAACGTCTTTGATGCCATTATTTGTGCAGGCACGTTTACTTGTGGCCATGTTGGGCCGGATGCTTTGATTGAGATGGTGCGCGTTTGTAATACTGGTGGCTACATCAGTTTTACTGTTCGAGAGCAAGAGTGGGATGTTGCGCCTTATGCTGAAATTATGGCCAAACTTGAGCAGGATGGAAGATGGTGTTGCATCGAACAAGTCTATACAGATTACAATCTTCATGAGGGTGTCAGTTGTCAGTTGTGCCTTTTCCAAGTTTGCTAGTGGCTAAGTAGATGGTGAGTGATCCACGCAGGCACGATATTGATTGGCTTAGAGTCATTGCCATTGCCATTCTTATCATTTACCATGGGGTTGTTAGTTTTCAGCCTTGGGCATTGGAGGTTGCTTTTATTCAAAGTAATGAAAGTAACGAGTGGCTTTGGATCCCTATGGCGTTGATCAATATTTGGCGTATTCCGCTGTTGTTTTTTGTCTCTGGCATGGGTGTGTGCTTTGCCATGAGGAGGCGAAATTGGAGAGCACTTTATTTCGATAGATTGAAACGAATTTTTCTACCACTCGTTTTTGGTTCCTTCATCGTTGTACCCATGCATTTTTTGGTTTTTCAGTTGTATTATCCAAATATGTACCTTGAGTACTGGCCAAATATGGGGCACTTATGGTTTTTGGGCAATATTATGGCTTATATTATTCTGTGTTTGCCGGTGTTTCACTTTTTTCAAAAATCACCAGAAAATGCGTTTATTGGATTTTTACAAGGCGTGCTGAAAAGCTCATTAGGCTTGGTGGTTATTGCCATTCCTTTTATCATAGAGGCTGTTGTTATTGCGCCAGAATATTTCAGTATGTACGCTGGCACACTTCACGGATTTTTTATTGGCTTACTTGCCTTTTTCTTTGGTTATTGTTTTGTGAGTACTGGAGAAGATTTCTTTAAATTGGTACATAAGCATAAGTTGTGGCTATTTTTTGCAGCTTTACTGCTGTATTTCAATCGTTTGTTTTTGTTCGACTTACAAAATGTGCCAGTCTGGTTAATATCGATAGAGTCGATGTTGTGGCTTTATGCTGTTTTTGGTTACGCCTATGGTTACCTTGACCAGCCGAGCGCGTTGTTACGGTATTTAAGCCCGGCTGTTTATCCAATCTATATTGTGCATATGTTTTTTCAGTACTTGAGTGCAAGTTATATATTAAAGCTTGATATACCAACTGTGCTACAACTTATTGTAATCATTGTTGTTACACTGCTGCTTAGTTGGTTGTGTTACGAGCTAATAATTAAAAGGGTTAAATATTTAAGACCTTTGTTTGGCCTGAATTATAAATAAAGGTTTAGAGCATGATATTTCACTCAATAAGTAGTCAAAATAAAGCTTACCTGTTTGCGGCGTGCGCCATATTTTTTTGGTCAACGGTTGCCTCTGTTTTTAAATTAACTCTCGAGCATCTGGCGCCGGTACAGCTGGTTTTTTATGCCACACTCTTCTCAATCGGTGCGCTTTTTATTATTATTATGCTGCAGCGAAAACTGCACCTACTTCGTCAATACTCAAAAATGGCCATGGCGAAGCTCGCTCTACTTTCGCTGCTTAACCCTTGCCTTTACTACATTATTCTTTTTCAGGCCTATGATTTATTAAGCGCCCAAGAGGCCATGGCAATCAATTACTCCTGGGTAGTGATGATGGTGTTGCTATCAATCCCAATCCTTAAACAAAAGATGAGCTTCAAGGCTTTTCTTGGGGTTTTTGTTAGCTATGTAGGTGTGCTCATTATTGCTACAAAAGGCGATCTTTTTTCGCTTGAGTTTGACAATCCTCATGGTGTTGTTTTGGCATTATCAACAACCGTCATTTGGGCGTTATTTTGGTTATTTAATACAAAGAAAAGTAATGACACTGTTGTCAGTCTTTTCTTAATATTTTTATTTAGTTTGCCTTTTATCGTGTTGGCTGTTTTTCTCGGATCAACATTTGAATTGCCCAGCACCAATGGCCTCTTAGGTGCTGCGTATATTGGTTTGTTCGAAATGGGTATCACTTTTGTGTTTTGGCAGTCTGCCTTAAGCCTATCCTCAACGGTTGCCCGCGTCACAAGTCTCGCTTTTATTACGCCGTTTTTATCTTTGCTGCTGCTGTACTTTGTTCTTGGTGAAAGCATCTTGTTCTCGACCGTGATTGGTATTGCGCTTATTATTGCTGGACTGTTATTGCAAAAGCTTTTTACCGATAATAACTAATTGTTTTATAATCCAGATTTTATGGTTGTTGGTGTCGGATTTCGCTAAGCATATTTCTGCGGAAATCATGGTTGTTGATGGGCATAAGGAAACACTTTATCCAGGAAACTAACTCTTGTTTTTGACAGATATGTGTCAGCAAGCGAGATATAATAGGGCAGTATTGATGATGACTGATTTATCGCAATTTAGGAAAAAAGAATGACCGATTGTTTATTTTGTAAAATTATTGCAGGCGATATTCCTGCAGAAAAACTCTATGAAGATGATAGGGTTTTGGTATTTAAAGATATTAATGCCCTAGCACCTGAACATTTTTTGGTGATTCCGAAAGAGCATATCTCAACACCAAATGATGCCGATAATGCTGAACTATTGGGTGAGTTGAGTTTAACAGCTATTAAAATTGCCAAAGAGCGTGGTTTCGCTGAGAGTGGTTACCGACTGGTGATGAATTGCAATGCAGATGGCGGGCAAGTTGTTTTTCATATTCACTTGCATTGCCTAGGCGGTCGTAAAATGACTTTACCAATTGGCTGATAAATTGAGTCTTCTCAAAATAGCATGTGATTGTATTTTGAGCAACTTTGCTATGTTTTCAAATCGAGGATGAGTCTTAGCATCAGTGGCTTAAAAGTGATTAAGTTTATTGCCCTCCTCAGACTCTATCCTAAAATCTATTGACAATAACCTTAAATTATCTTAACGAGACGTCCAGTTGAATTAAAATAGCACTAACTGCACAAAACCGTGCAAAAATCAATCAAGACTATTGCCAAATTGACTTTGGGGTGGGGTTTGGGAAAGGGTAAAAATTATTAAGTTTTTAAGTCATTGAATTTGAAGTCCTTTTCCAACTTAAATAAATATCGGAGGTGTTGCAAAATAGTGCTGTACACTATTTTGCAACAATCTCCAATTAGCAGACAAAGGAACGAATGAGCCAGATTGGCCTTGAACAGCAAAGTGTAGGGGATTTTAGTGAGCGTGCCTATCTTGACTATTCAATGTATGTCATTCTTGACCGCGCACTGCCGTTTATTGGCGATGGTTTAAAGCCGGTTCAGCGTCGCATTATTTATGCGATGAGTGAATTGGGCTTGAAGTCCACGGCAAAATTCAAAAAATCAGCAAGAACCGTCGGTGACGTGTTGGGTAAGTTCCACCCACACGGTGACAGCGCTTGTTATGAAGCAATGGTATTGATGGCGCAACCATTTTCCTATCGTTACCCATTTATTGACGGACAAGGCAACTGGGGCGCACCGGACGATCCTAAGTCTTTTGCGGCAATGCGTTACACGGAATCCAAGTTATCGCCTTATGCGGACCTCTTGCTTAGTGAAATCAACCAAGGAACGGTTACTTGGGCGGATAATTTTGATGGCTCCCTGCAAGAACCGAAGCAGCTGCCAGCCCAAGTGCCTAATTTATTACTCAACGGCACTTCAGGAATTGCGGTGGGTATGGCCACCGATGTGCCACCACATAATTTGACTGAGGTGATGTCGGCTTGTATTCAATTGCTAGAAAAGCCTTCAACAGACCTCGACGCTTTGCTTGAGATTATTCCAGCGCCAGACTATCCAACGGATGCTTATATTGTTAGCTCGGCAAAAGAGTTGCGTTCTATGTATGAAACTGGCCATGGCTCAGTGAAAATGCGCGCTAGATACGTTAAAGAAGACGGTGAAATTGTTATTGAAGCGCTGCCTTATCAAACATCTGGGGCCAAGGTAATTACCCAAATTGCCAGTCAAATGCGAGACAAAAAATTACCTTTAGTGGACGATATTCGAGATGAATCGGATCATGAAAACCCAACGCGTATTGTTATTGTGCCGCGTTCAAATAGGGTGGATACCGAACAGTTGATGTTGCATTTATTTGCGACAACAGATCTTGAGAAAAATTATCGCGTCAATATGAATGTGATTGGCCTTAATGGCAAACCGCAAGTGAAGGCGCTGGTTCCAATGCTTAAGGAGTGGCTGCAATTTAGAACGCAGGTTGTTGTTAATCGATTGGAGTGTCGACTGGGTAAAATCCTTGATCGATTGCACATTCTTGAGGGCTTGTTGGTTGCCTACCTGAATATCGATGAAGTCATCGCTATCATTCGTGCACAGGATAAACCGAAACCGGTGCTAATGCAGCACTTTTCACTCAGCGAGATTCAAGCCGAAGCCATTCTTGAATTGAAGTTACGCCATTTAGCAAAACTGGAAGAAGGAAAAATAAAGAGTGAAGAGGGTGCGCTTGGCAAAGAGCGCAAAACCCTTGAGTTAATACTGTCCAGTGACACCCGCCTAAAAACCTTTATTAAGAAAGAATTACAAGCGATTGTTGAAGAGTTTGGCGATCAGCGTCGCTGTCAAATTATCCAAGACATTACATCGGCCCAAGCTTTTAGTGAAGATGACCTAACCCCTGCAGAAAACGTGACTGTTGTGCTCAGTGAAAAGGGCTGGGTAAGGGCGGCAAAGGGTCACGATATTGACCCCGCATCGCTTAACTACAAATCGGGTGATACTTTTTTAAAAAGCGCAAAAGGGAAAAGTAATAAACTGGCCTTTTTTATGGATTCAACGGGCCGTGCTTATTCGCTTTCAGCCAATAGTTTGCCTAGTGCACGAGGACAAGGGGAACCTTTAACTGGTAGACTAGCGCCGCCATTGGGCGCCGAATTTAAAGACGTGGTGATGGGGCAAGAGTCACAACTTATCATGCTTGCCTCCGATGCTGGTTATGGCTTTATTGCCACCCTTGGAGACTTGAGATCAAAAACCAAATCTGGCAAAAACGCCATTACTTTGCCCAAAGAATCGGCGGTGATGAGAATTGTCTTTGTTCAAGACTTAGAATCTCAATTTGTCTGCGTTGCCACCAATCGTGGACGGTTGTTGGTTTTTCCAGTGTCTGAATTGCCACAACTTGCAAAAGGCAAAGGCAATAAATTGATTCAAATTCCAACCAAAGATTTAAAGGCTCGAGAAGAGTTTGTGGTTGGCTTGTGCGTCGTTACTGAAGAACAGAAGCTAAAAGTCTATTCTGGCAAGCAACATCTCAGCATCAAGTTTGTAGATTTAACCAATTACATTGGCCATAGAGCTCGTCGTGGTAATATGCTGCCTAAGGGTTATCAGAATGTTGTTGGCCTTGAGGCCAGTGACTAATCTAGTGTTGGTTTATGTAAGAACCCATCGTAAGTGTAATTTTTAGGATCAAACGGGTATAATCTTACTTTTTTAACAATTTTTCCGAAAATGTTCGTCCTAAAAATTGTAACAGATTTCGCATCTGCGCATTCTTTGCGCAACTATCCCGGTGATTGTTCAAGACTCCATGGTCATAATTGGGGTGTGGAGGTATCGGTGTGTTCAGAAGTTCTGAGCGATATGGGTATTGCCATTGACTTTCGGGAAATAAAGAATCAGACCAAGTCAGTTGCCAAAAGACTCGATCATCAATATTTAAATGAAATCCCACCTTTTGATGTTCTCAATCCCACTGCTGAAAATATTGCAAAATATATATTTGATGAAGTAGGGCTTTTAATTAACACAAAAGATGTTAAAGTCAAAGAAGTTACTATTTGGGAAACAGCCAGATCTGCAGTCACATACTCACAATAAAACCATATGAAAAGCCACTACTTACCTGATACACAAAACATCGCCGATATTCGCAACATCGTGATTAACGAAGTGGGTATTAAGGATATTTCACACCCCATTATTTTTGTTAATCGCGATGGTGAATCGTGCCCGTCCGTGGGTAATTTCACCATGACTGTTAGCTTGCCTGCCAATGTGAAAGGCACGCATATGTCGCGCTTTGTCGAGATTTTAAACGAGCAGGAGTGCTTATTTACTGCACAGAGTTTTGTTGATCTAGTGGCAAGAGTGGCCGAAAGGCTGGAGTCAGACAGTGCCCATATCAGTGTTGAGTTTCCATTTTTTAGGAAAAAATCAGCACCTTCGTCCGGTGTAAAAAGTTTTATGGATTACCAAGTGACCTTGAGTGGTACTTTGAGTGAAGGTAAGACCGTAGTTTTCATGAAGGTTGTGGTGCCGGTGACAAGCCTCTGCCCATGCTCTAAGAGTATTTCAAAGTATGGCGCCCATAACCAAAGATCGCATATTACCATTGAGGCGCGAGCGTCAAAAGGCGCTGAATTAGCGCTTGAAGATTTGATTGATTTGGCCGAACAAAAAGCCTCCTGCGAGCTTTATGCTATTCTTAAGCGTGAAGATGAAAAAATAGTGACCGAAAGAGCCTACGACAATCCGGCATTTGTTGAGGATTTGGTGCGAGACATTGCTGTTGAGCTTAATAATAATGACAAAATTAATTACTATTGCCTAGAGTCTGAAAACTTTGAATCGATTCACAATCATTCCGCCTACGCTTTAATCAAGAGTCAGAAATGAGAGGCTTTTGCATATTAGTGTAAAAAATGCAGAAAAATTCTCATCAATAGCTGGTGCTATTAAGTTTAAGTTTTTACCCATTTTTTATTCATTTTTATCATTCAGCAAATTTTAAAAGGTTTATATCAAGGTCTCTATGAAGTACTTAACTGATAATATCCGTATTACGTCCAGCGCTCCAATGGTGGTGCCAAATACACTAATAAGTAAATACCCGTTATCGGAGCAATCTTCGCAAGGTGTTTATCACGCTAGACAGGTCATTAAAGATATTCTTTTTGGTCAAGATAAGCGATTGATGGTATTGGTGGGTCCTTGTTCAATTCATGACACCAAGGCCGCACGCGAATACGCTGAAAAACTATTAGCACTAAAAACTGAATTATCGGAAGATTTGTTCATTGTGATGCGCGTTTATTTTGAAAAGCCGCGGACAACGGTTGGATGGAAAGGTTTAATCAACGATCCATATCTTGATGAGAGTTTTGACATTGATCAAGGCCTTTCTAGTGCGAGACACTTGCTTTCCGATTTGGCTGAAATGGGTATGCCTGCCGGTGTTGAATATTTGGATATCTTGACGCCGCAATATTTATCTGATCTTATTTCATGGGGTGCTATTGGTGCACGCACAACAGAAAGCCAATCACACCGCGAACTGGCATCGGCGCTATCATGCCCTGTTGGCTTTAAAAACGGCACAGGTGGCTCATTAACGGTTGCCATTGATGCGATCACTTCAGCGAACAGTCCTCATCACTTACTTTCCGTTAACAAAAAAGGCGGTATTAGCCACTTTACCACCTCAGGCAACGAGACAGCTCATATCATCCTTAGGGGTGGTCATGACGGTCCTAATTACTCACAGAGTCATGTTGAAAAGACTTGTGAATCCCTTAAAGGCAAGGGTTTGATTGGAAAGGTCATGGTGGATTTCTCCCATGCAAACTCCGAAAAACAATTTAAGAATCAAATAAAAGTAGGCGCTGATATTTCTCAGCAAATTGAGTCTGGCTCAGAGCGTGTTTTTGGTGTTATGATCGAGTCGCATCTTAATGAAGGCAATCAAAAAGTAGGGCCATTGGCATCGCTTGAGTATGGTGTTAGTATCACTGACAGTTGCCTTGGTTGGGACGACACTGAAGCGCTGCTACGCTCTTTAGCAAAATCTGTCAATAAGCGTAATAAATAAGGGCATTTTTCGCCTTAGCCCTTTGGGCTAGAGTTTTTTCATTTTTCCGCGTTAATTTTTTTCGCAAGACAACAAGTAGGGCGTATTAATAATATGCCTTGTAAAATGAAAAAAATACCATTAGCAAATCTAACATAATAATTGCAAAAATCTCGCATAATATCGGACGATTTTTGCTGTGTTTTTTGCCCATCTAGGGTACAATTAAATCTAGCTTTCTTTACGGTTTTTTTGTATGTCTGACAACGTCGATTCCCCAGAGTTTTTCGAGCCAAAATTCCCCATCGTAACCATCGAAGATGAAATGCGCGATTCCTACTTGGAATACGCCATGAGTGTTATTGTTGGGCGCGCTTTACCGGATGTCAGAGACGGCCTCAAACCGGTTCACCGACGCGTTCTTTTTGCCATGGAAGTGCTTGGCAATGATTACAACAAATCTTACAAAAAATCTGCCCGTATTGTTGGTGATGTCATTGGTAAATATCATCCACATGGCGATACAGCTGTTTACGACACAATTGTACGTATGGCACAGCCCTTTTCAATGCGCAATATCCTTGTTGATGGTCAAGGTAACTTTGGTTCTGTCGATGGTGATAGCGCAGCTGCGATGAGGTACACCGAAATTCGTATGGCCAAGCTCTCCCACGAACTATTAAGGGATCTTGATAAAGACACAGTTGATTTTAATGATAACTACGATGGCTCAGAAAGTGAACCGTCGGTTTTACCCACTCGAGTTCCTAATTTATTAGCCAATGGTTCATCGGGTATTGCGGTCGGTATGGCGACCAATATTCCACCACACAACCTTACAGAAGTGATTGAAGCTTGCTTGCGTGTTATTGATAACGATGACATCACCGTTGACGAGTTATTAGAAATCATGCCAGGACCCGATTTTCCGACAGCTGGCATTATTAATGGTGCCTCTGGTATTCGTGAAGCTTACGAGACGGGCAAAGGCAAGATTTACATGCGCTCTCGCTCTCATGTAGAAGGCGAAGACAAGCAAAGCATTGTGGTAACTGAGCTGCCTTATCAAGTGAACAAGGCCAGATTGATTGGCAAAATTGCGGAATTGGTTAAAGACAAGAAGATTGACGGCATTACCGGCCTTAGAGATGAGTCCGATAAAGACGGCATGCGTATGGTTATTGAGCTGCGTCGCGGTGAAGTACCAGAGGTTATGCTTAACAATCTCTACAAGCTAACGGAGATGCAAACGGTGTTTGGCATTAATATGGTGGCCATTGATGGCGGCATGCCAAAACTGATGAACCTCAAGTCGATTTTAAGCGCCTTTATTGCTCATCGTCGCGAAGTCGTTACTCGCCGTTCTATTTATGAGTTGAATAAGGCTAAAGATCGCGCACACCTATTAGAAGGTCTTTCCGTTGCGCTGCACAATATTGACGAAATAATTGAAATGATTAAAGCCGCAGCTAATCCGACCGATGCTCGTGTGAGTTTGGTGGCTAGAACATGGAATGGATCGGTCATTCAAGAATTGATCGGCGATCGTGACATGGCACAATTTAAGCCACAAGATTTGATTCCAGAATTGGGTCTGCAGAAAAATGGCGATTACCAGTTGTCAGAAAAACAAGCGCAAGCTATTCTCGACTTAAAACTTCATCGATTAACCGGTCTTGAGAAAGACAAGATTTTTAATGAATTTAACGAGCTATTAGAACAAATTAAAGCCTTACTGGATATTTTGCAAAACCCAGATTTATTAATGCAGGTAATCCGTGATGAACTTGGCGAGATCCGTGATAACTTTGGTTCGGCGAGAATGACTGAAATTATCGAACACAAAATTGATCTCACACTTGAAGATTTGATCGCCCAAGAAGAACGTGTTGTCACTCTTTCTCACGGTGGTTATGTTAAGGCGCAATCACTGGGCGACTATCAAGCACAGCGTCGTGGCGGCAAAGGTAAAGCGGCAACGAAGATGAAAGATGAAGACTTTGTTGATCATTTATTTATTGCTAATTCGCACGACACTGTTCTCTGCTTCTCATCAACAGGCAAGGTGCACTGGCTCAAAGTTTACGAATTACCGATGGCGTCACGCACCGCCAGAGGCAAGCCAATTGTTAATTTACTACCTCTTGAAAAAGAAGAAGTGATTAACGCTATTTTGCCAGTTACAGAGTTTACAGAGGATCAGTTTGTCTTTATGGTCACCAGCTCAGGCACTTGCAAGAAAACATCCCTAAGCAACTTCTCTCGCCCAAGAAAAGGCGGCATCATTGCTATCGAGCTTCGTGACGATGACAAATTGGTGGGCGTGGAAATCACCGCGGGTGAGCACGATATCTTGTTGTTCTCATCAGAAGGAAAATCGATTCGATTCAAAGAGGCTGATGTGCGTGCAGTAGGTCGTACAGCTATTGGTGTTCGTGGTATTAAGTTAGCCAAAGGAGATAAGGTTGTGTCTTTGATTGTTGCAGAGTCCTCTGACCCTATTTTGACGGCCACCGAGAAAGGTTATGGCAAACGTACAGAATTAGAAGAATACCGCTCTCAAGCTCGTGGTGGTTCGGGTGTTATTTCAATCAAAACGTCCGATCGTAATGGCAAGGTTGTTGGCGCCATTCAGGTGACCAATGAAGACGAAATGATGCTTATTTCTAATAAGGGTACTCTGGTTAGAGCGCGCGCTGTTGATGTGTCTATTATTGGTCGTAACACTCAGGGTGTCACACTGATTAATATTGCAGAGAGTGAGAAATTGGTATCAATAGCTAAAATTGCAGAATCAAATGATGATTCTGAAGAGGAAAGTGAAGTTAGCGAATAGCAAATTCTCGCAATTTTTTAATGATTATTATCACTAGTAAATAACAATTTAAACACGTATCGGATTATTTTTCTGTACTTAGGTCTTAAAAAGACACTTAGTATATTGCTAGTTAGCCATTACAGCAATGAAAAATGATGATTATGTCAATCGATTTTCTCAATGTGTTAATTTTCATGAGTTGTAAGTCTGCATTAGAGGTAACAATTTGACGGCTAAGAGATTCCTTTCGTGTTGTGCCTTTTCAGGGAGTTTGAAAATCACCAACTTTATCACTTTCTTATAAAGAAACAAAAATGCATGAGTTGTTTCCAAAAATAAATTGAATTTTTCTCAATGAAGCAATATCTTAACTCAAAAAACTAATATAAATTTTTTTTCGTTTGATATAATCATGCTTCGGTGTGGCTGCTTTTGGTGGCCACTCTGAGTATTTTTTTTTAAAAACTAAGGAGAGAAACGTATGAACGTACGATTAACGACTAAAGTTGCAGGTGCCATAGCAGGTGCATTGTTACTTAGCACAGCTGCTAATGCAGGTTGTGGAAAAATGGTTATTGCTGAAATGAACTGGGGTTCTGCCGCAATGATAGCCCATGTTGATAAAGCAGTTCTGACAGCAATGGGTTGTGATGTATCGCTTGTGGCTGGTTCAACAATGCCTACATTTACATCTATGAATGAAAAAGGTACACCAGATGTAGCGCCAGAGTTATGGGCGAATGCAGTATCTGATTTGCTTGATTCTGCGGTAGACGCGGGCAGAATGAAGATTGGTACTGAAGGTCCAATCACGGGTCTTGGTGAAGGCTGGTGGCTATTGCCACACACACTTGATGCAAACCCTGAATTAACTTCTGTTGAAGCAGTTTTAGCTCGCCCTGATTTATTTGGCGGCAAATTCTATGGCTGCCCAGCGGGTTGGGGTTGTCAACTAGTAAACAACAACTTGTTTACAGCTTACGGTATGGCCGACTTAGGTTGGGAATTGGTAGATCCAGGTTCTGCGGCTGGTCTTGATGGCTCTATTGCTAAAGCTGCTGAGTCAGGTGACAACTGGTTTGGTTACTACTGGAACCCAACATCACTTGTTGGTAAGTATGGTTTAACTCAAGTGCCTTGGGATGTTCCTTATGCTGGTGATGACGCTTGGGTAGGTTGTATCGCATTGGCTGAGTGTGCTGATCCACAGCCTTCTGCTTGGATTCACTCACGTGTTGTTACAGCACTTAGTGAAAATGCATACAGACAAGGTTCTCAGGTAACTGACTACTTTGCTGCTCGTGTGTTCCCTGGTCCAGCGCTTAATGCTGAGCTAGTGTGGATGGATGAAAACAACGGCACAGGCGAAGACGCTGCTGCTCACTTCCTTGCAAATAGTGATATTTGGGAAGCTTGGGTAAGCGCTGATATTGCAGCTGCAGTGAGAGCCTCTCTATAAATATAGAGTAGTTTCTACAAAGTTGTATTTTATTGCCTGCAGTCAGGATGGATGCAGGCAATTTTTAGTATAAATGGAGTGATGTATGGCGATTCGACCCGTACCAAAATTAGACGTCTTAGAATGCTTACCAAGAGCTTCTGAAATTGCGAATCTTAGAATTGTAAACAAAGACTTGGATTTCATTCAAAGAATGATAAACCGATCTGACGAACTTACGATGCAAGTTGCTGAAGCAACTGACTACTCACAATTGGTTCAAGTGGCCGAGCGCGCACGCGTTTTGGTTGAACGTGCAGCTGAGAAAGCAGGCACATTAAAAGATTTTACAGGTGATTCTAATCCGCTTGCAAAAGTCAGTAATTCAGAAGAATTACTGGCGTCGGTAGAAATCCTGTCAAGTGCATTAACGAGCAAAATGGAAGTTCTTGGTGCAAATTATGAGGCAACATCGACAACTGCCTTTGAACACTTTTCTAGCACTGTTGATAGTCTGCAGCAGACTCTAAATAGCTCGCAGTCATACCCTGAATTATTAAACTCTTTCGGCGCAATTAAAACTCTCTTGGATGATATAGCGGACCAAATGCCATTAATCAAGGCTCAGGAAGGAACCGCTGATTTGGTTGAACGTGTCAGCCATTTGTCAGCATCATTTAGCGATAAAGCGGAATTAGTTAGTGGTGATTTTAGAGAAAGTGTATTAAGTCAAATTGACAATTTCATTGCGCAAGTGGACGTGCTGATGACCAAGGTTGATCAGCTCTCAACTGCAGAGCAAGTCACAACGCATTTTGAGCAATTAAAGGCGCTTGGCGATGACATTGGCGAAAAAGGTAAAGAATTTAACACCTTTGATGAAGTCCAGGTTTTGATACAAAATATTAATGAACTGGGTATTGCCAGTCATGCCAAAGTTATTGACTTAATTGATGGCTCTAAAATAGTTGCTAAATTAGCATCTTTAACAAACAACCCTGAAGCCTTAGTGCATGCAGTAAATGAGGCGTCGCATCGAACTGAGATTGGCGTGGTTGAGAATCAATTAATGCCATTGATTGGTAATGGCTCACAACTGGTTGACAAAGTTCAACAATTATCAGCTCAATTTGTCAGTAGTAATGTTGCTGAACTGAGTGAGAGGGCGTTGAGAATGATTGATACCAAGATTGGTCGTCTTGAGGTGCGTTTTAAATCTGAGATGCCATATAATATCAATCCAGAAGGGGTAAATTTCTCTTTGTCTGATCGTATAGCAGACAGCGCTAAAGAAGTTGGCGAACAGTTTAACTCTTCAGCTGCTGAAGCAATATCATCAGACCCAGCGACGATGACTGAGTTTATTGGTGCTTTCCCGGAGCGTGTTCAAAACGCAATGGAAACTTCTGATATCTACTTATTATTCAACGAAGCGGTCTCTTTTTCAAGGGACATTATGATGAACTCTCGAGGCTGTGTAGACAATGCTTTTAGAGACTTCACCCGTGAATTTGGTGGTTTTATCGAATGGATGTTCGAGCCACTACTCAATTTTCTAGATGCTTTTGAAAAGCTGATGTTGGCAACGCCTTGGCCAGTTTTCTTAATGGTTGTCGGCGCCCTTGCTTGGGCTGGCTCAAGAAGTATCAAGGTTAGTGTGAGCTCGATGTTGGGTATTTTTGCTATTGGCGTGTTTGGTATGTGGGAACCAATGCTCTCGACCGTCACCTTAGTGACCACGGCAACATTGATGTGTCTTGCAATCGGCATTCCGATGGGTGTATGGATGTCAAAATCTAATCGCGCTCAGTCGGTTATCACGCCAATCTTGGACATTATGCAAACGATTCCATCTTTTGTATACCTGATTCCAGTGGTGATGCTGCTTGGTATTGGTAAAGTGCCTGGTTTGATTGCGGTATGCATTTATGCTATGCCGCCAATTGTTCGCCTGACAAACCTTGGTATTCGACTGGTGGATAAAGAGGCATTGGAGGCTGCAGATGCGTTTGGTGCATCGTATAAGCAACGCTTATTTAGTGTGCAAATTCCATTAGCATTGCCAAATATTTTTGCTGGTGTCAACCAAACCATTATGATGGCATTAGCAATGGTGGTCATCGCCTCAATGATTGGTGTAGCCGGTCTCGGTTTGCCGGTATTGCAAGCAGTGCAAAACCAGTATCTATCAATGGGTATGCTTAACGGTCTTGCTATTGTTGCTCTAGCAATTGTCTTTGACCGGGTGTCACAAGCCTTTGGTACACGAATACAAAAACACCGTAGTGGAGACGTACTATGACACAAGATATTAAAATTAAAATCTCAAATCTGACAAAGATTTTTGGTCCAAATGCCAAATCTGTATTGAAGCATGTTGAGAATGGCATGAGTAAAGATGATTTACTTAAAAAGCATAAACATGTGTTGGGTTTAAGTAATATCAATCTTAATCTGAAAAATAAAAATATTGAAGTGATTATGGGCCTATCGGGTTCTGGTAAGTCAACTTTGATTCGCCACATAAATCGATTAATTGAGCCCACTACTGGCTCGATTATGATTGGTGGTGAAGATGTGATTCAAATGGCACCTGAACAGTTGCGCCAGTTTAGGCAGCAAAAAACTGCGATGGTTTTTCAGAGTTTTGCCTTGTTACCTCATAAAACGGTGATGGACAACGTCTGTTACGGCATTCATTTGCAGGGTGTTGCTGGTGAAGAGGCTGAAAAACGCGCTCAAAGATGGATTGACCGTGTTGGGCTGGATGGTTACGAAGATCGCTATCCTTCACAACTCTCAGGCGGTATGCAACAACGTGTGGGTCTGGCTCGTGCGCTGACTTGCGATACCGAAATATTAATGATGGACGAAGCTTTCAGTGCGCTTGATCCACTCATTCGCAGTGATATGCAAGACCTTCTTTTAGAGCTTCAAAGTGAGCTGCACAAAACGGTTATCTTTATTACCCACGATTTGGACGAAGCACTTAAGATTGG
>JBBWVS010000021.1:0-3860 GCA_050256335.1 Gammaproteobacteria bacterium
AACGTGACGGTTTTTCATTTAGCATACACCGTGAGTGATCTTGAGACCTCACGGCAATTCTACGGCGACCTTCTGGGTTGTGAAGAAGGACGCAGCACGGATACTTGGGTCGACTTTAATTTCTTTGGTAATCAATTATCACTTCACTTGGGTGAGATAGTCTCACCTTGTCAAACGCAATCTAGCGTTGAAGGTATTACTGTGCCTATGCCACATTTTGGCTGTGTACTTGAGTGGAGTGAATTTCAAAACTTGTCTGAAAAATTAAAATCATCGGGTGTGACTTTCGTCCTTGAGCCCCACGTTCGCTATGCCAGATTACCCGCTGAGCAAGCAACGATGTTTATTAAAGACCCATCGGGTAATGCGCTTGAATTTAAAGCCTATAGAAATAATGCTGAAATCTTCAGCAAGTAAATAATCCATCAATTAGAGACGATCTTGGATTTATTCAGCATTGAAACTATTTTGGCTTTTGTCAGCGCCTCTGTTGTTTTGAGTTTTGCCCCAGGGCCAGATAGTATTTTTGTATTGACCCAATCTGCAATCAGAGGGTGGAGAGTTGGGGTTCTTACAACTTTGGGTCTTTGTAGCGGCCTAATAGTGCACACTGTTTTGGTTTCACTCGGTGTTGCCGTTATTTTTCAAACAAGCCAATTGGCCTTTCAAGGCTTGAAAATTATTGGTGCTTGCTATCTTGTGTTCCTTGCTTACCGAGCAATACAAGGTGGGAATATAGATTTAGAGGGTTCTGATAAGCCAAAAAAATCCTTCTATCTTACTGGCGTGGTGATGAATCTCACCAACCCAAAGGTCGCCATTTTCTTCCTTGTTTTTCTGCCACAATTTGTAAATACTGATAGCGGTCGTGTTTCCATTCAGATGTTTATGCTTGGTCTGATTTTCATCCTTTGCGCGTTCTGTGTTTTTAGTTTTATCGCCTACTTGTCAAGCTTTCTAAAACCGCTTTTAAGCAAATCTCCAGCGCTCGTTAAAAGACTGAATATCTTTGCTGCATTTGTCTATGTTGCTTTGGCTCTTCATCTGTTATTCATCTCTGGATAAAATTGGCTCCATTAGCTGCAACAAAGGTATGATGCAATAATCTTAACTGGATCAAAGAATTTTTGAGGGCGAAAAAATGACGCAGAGAATTATTTTTGAAAAACACGATAAGGTGGGCATAATCACACTGAATCGTGCTCGCATATTAAACGCAATAGATAAACAAACTCTTGATGAACTAATAGCCATTATTAATCAATGCGCCAAGGATGACACTCTTTATTCACTTGTTATTACAGGCGATGGGCGAGCATTCAGTGCCGGCGGTGATATTAAACACATGATGGCTGATACGAGGCCTGAGATCTTTCGTAAAACAGCTCATGCCTATCAAGTGCTCGCTAAGTCAATGAGAGATTGTGAAAAGCCAATTATTGCCGCTATTAATGGTTATTGTTTGGGCGGTGGCTTGGAGTTGGCGCTGTTATGCGATCTGCGTTTTGCTGCAAAGTCCGCTAAATTAGGCCTGCCTGATGCCGAGCTTGGATTTAGTCCAACAGGTGGTTTGACCTATATTCTCCCTCGATTGGTGGGTTTGGGCAGGGCGCTACATTTAACCATGCTGCCCGATCCAATTGACGCCATTGAATCTGAGCGAATTGGCTTGGTCACTCAAGTATTTGACGATGAAGTGCTATTGCAAGAATCGATTAATATAGCTATGCGCATTGCCCAGTTTCCAGCGCATGGCCTGGCTTTTATTAAGAAGGGTTATTTGGCTGCGCTTGAGAGTGATTTTGATGTCACATTGGAGTTAGAGGAGGATGTGGATGTTGCCTGCTTTACTCATCCAGAAACACAAAAAGCAATGGCTGATTTTTTGCAGTCAAGAAAAAAATAAAAAATGTCGAGTGAAGTGATGAGCGATAAGCTTTATTGGAACGAGGCATTAGAAACAATGTCAGACGAGGCGTTGTTCAATCTGGAAAGTGAGCGTCTAAAAACGCAAATTTCTCGACTTTTTCAAGCCAATGATTTTTATCGAGATAAATGGCATCAAGCTGGAATTTTGCTAGATGATATTCAAGATTTGGATGATTTGCACAAGCTGCCTTTTACTGAAAAAACTGAATTGGCGGATGCGCAAAAAACGGGCGCACTGTTGGGCGCTAATCAATCTGTAGAGCTCTGTGAAATTGTGCGTATTGTAGGTACTGGTGGTACCACGGGGCAGCCGCTGCGCTTGGGCTTAACACAAAATGATTTAGATACGTATAGCGAGATGGGCGCAAGAGCTTTGTGGGCAATGGGCTGCCGCCCCGATGATTTTGTCATTAATTGCTTTAATTACTCTTTGTACGCTGGCGGTACATTGGATCAAAGTTCATTTGAAAAACTGGGTGCAGCTGTTCTGCCTTATGGGGTTGGTAATACCAATCGCTTATTGCAAGTGATGGATTCAATTAATCAGGATATTTGCTTGTACTCGACCCCGTCATATGCGATTCACTTGGCAGAAAGAGCACAAGAGATAGGAATTTCAGCCAAAGAACTCAACATAACAAAAGGTTTTTTTTCGGGTGAGTCAGGACTTCAAGTGCCCGATTATCGCCGAAAAATTGAGTCGACTTGGAGCATGAGTACGGCCGATTTATATGGCGCTGCAGAAGTAGGTGCGCAAAGTGGCGAATGCGAACATAGAACAGGTCTGCATTTTTTTGGCCAGGGGCTTTTGGTTGCAGAATTAATCAACCAGGAAACGCTCGAAGTGATACCAAAAACAGAAGGTGCGATAGGTGAGTTGGTGTTCACTACTCTAATGTATGAAGCCTGTCCTTTGATTCGCTTCAGAACGCACGACTCGGTTCAGGTTTATACCGAGCCTTGCGCTTGTGGTAGAACCGGTTTTCGATTTCACACACTGGGCCGTAGTGACGATATGTTTGTCGTCAAAGGAGTGAATATTTTTCCAGCCTCTGTGCAAAAAGTATTGTTATCACTACAGCCTAAAGTGACTGGGGAGTTTTATATTGTCCTGAACGACGCACAGCCGATTGACTATCCTCCCTTGATTCGAGTGGAGATTTCAAATGATATTGATGCTAGTGGTCATACTGGTATTATCAGTACTATTAAAGTTGCCATTCGAGAGCAATTAGGATTTAGCACAAAAATTGAATTGGTGGGGCAAGGCAGTATTGCTTCGATGCATAAAACTCGCCGTCTATACCGCACCTACGATGGAGATCGACCGCCCCATGAAAACGATTAAAGTTTTTTGTTTGCTGCTAGCGTCCTTTTATGCATCCATTCTGATGGCGGAAGATGCAGATTCAATTCAAGATTTAGAAATGCAAGCAGAGGATTTTGAGTGCATTCAAAATTGGGATAAAATCAATAATTTTTTCATCACCAATAAACTGGGCCACCTAGAGGGGGCTTTAGAAGTGGCTAATTCTGTCGAGGGGGGGTGAGTATCCAGTGGGCACTATTATTCAATTGGTGCCAATTGAAGCGATGGTTAAGCGTGCCAAGGGTTGGGATCCACAGACCAATGACTGGGAGTTTTTCTTTTTGGGTGTTGATGGTCATGAAACAACCATTATTACTCGTGGTGCCAAAGAAACAATGAATCGCTTTGGTGGTAATTGCTTTGATTGTCATTCGCAGGCTGAACCGCAGTGGGATATGGTTTGCCAAGAGGATCGAGGTTGTGAGCCGCTACCTTGGTTATTGATGCTAAACCTTTCGTTTTTTCAAAGTGACTCTCGATGCGAAGAGTAGCTTTTACTTGTGGTGCTTGACGGAAATGAGTGATCATTACAAGATAATAATTACCGATTATCAAACTTACG
>JBBWVS010000022.1:0-3863 GCA_050256335.1 Gammaproteobacteria bacterium
TGAGCCGCTACCTTGGTTATTGATGCTAAACCTTTCGTTTTTTCAAAGTGACTCTCGATGCGAAGAGTAGCTTTTACTTGTG
Organism: Gammaproteobacteria bacterium; assembly: GCA_050256335.1. Lineage (GTDB taxonomy): Bacteria > Pseudomonadota > Gammaproteobacteria > PS1 > Pseudothioglobaceae > Pseudothioglobus. The sequence continues at coordinate 83 of JBBWVS010000022.1, forward strand.
GTGCTTGACGGAAATGAGTGATCATTACAAGATAATAATTACCGATTATCAAACTTACGTCGAAGATATTAGAAGCGTCAGAACCGAGGTGTTTGTCGTTGAGCAATCGGTGCCTGTAGAGCTTGAACACGATGAACACGATGAGACGGCACTCCATGCTGTGGTGTTTGTAGAGGGTTTGGCTGTCGCTACTGGTAGAATGCTGGAAGACGGCCATATAGGCAGGATAGCAGTGCTCAGAAACCAACGTGGAAAAGGCGTTGGTAAGTTGGTCATGCAAACATTCCTTCAGAGAGCTAAAGAAAGGAAACTCAACAAAGTTTGGCTGTCTTCTCAGTGCCACGCACACCAGTTTTACGTCAACTTGGGTTTTGTTTGTGTTGGTGAAAAGTACCAAGAAGCGGGTATTGATCATATCAAAATGACCAAGGCAATACAATAGTTGCTTTGTCTGAATTCTCTCAAGACACTTATCAGGCACAATCAAAACTATACTTTATTTATATTGGATTTGATAATTACTAAATTCCAATGGACTGGTTGAAATTCAAATATTTGTATAATAGGAGCCTTGAAGAAGGGGTTTAAATGTCTAACACTCATCGATTACCCCCTTCTATTGTCATTTTATTAAATGATCTAAATAAAGGACTGCTATGAAATTATTACGAGTTGGCCCCAACGGCGAAGAAAGGCCGGCGTTATTAGATGAAAATGGCGTCATTCGTGACCTGAGTGGTGTGATTGAAGATGTTTCTGGTGCTTCTCTACATCCTGACGCCCTTACAAAGCTCTCTCAAGTTGATGCAAGTCAATTGCCTGAAATTTCAAGTTCTGTGCGTATCGGTCCTTGTGTTGGTGGCGTTGGTAAAATTATTTGTATTGGGCTTAACTATACCGATCATGCACAAGAAACAGGTTCTCAAGTGCCTTCTGAGCCAATCATTTTTGCCAAGGCAACCAGTGCTATTTGTGGCCCTAACGATGATGTTGTTATTCCAAGAGGCTCAACAAAAACCGATTGGGAGGTCGAGCTAGCGGTTGTCATTGGTAAAACAGCTAAATACGTTAGTGAAGAAGAGGCGCTGGATTACGTGGCGGGCTATTGCATACTTAATGACGTTTCTGAGCGTGCCTTTCAACTGGAGCGTAAAGGCCAGTGGAGTAAAGGGAAGAGTTGCGACACGTTTGCCCCAATGGGGCCTTGGTTAGTGACTAAAGATGAGGTGAGTGATCCACAACAATTAGGCTTATGGCTAGAAGTTGACGGCCATCGTTACCAAGATGGCACAACCAACAATATGGCTTATGGTGTAGCATTTTTGGTAAGCTATTTAAGTCAATTTTTCAGTCTGCAGCCCGGTGATATTATTTCTACAGGAACACCATCAGGTGTTGGCATGGGTGTTAAGCCCGAGCCGGTATTTTTACAGCCCGGTCAAACTATGCGCTTAGGCGTGGACAAATTGGGCGAACAAAACCAAACTGTGGTTGCTGACAGTTAATCTTGCGAGAGCAACAGTTGTCATTATTGATGTTCAGTTAGTGTATATTGGGTTTTTTGGTTTTTAAACGCTACTACTAATAATGAAAAAAATTGTTCAGCTGAGTCTGATATTTTGGGCCTTTATTGGAATTGCAAACGCAGGTATCAAAGAGGGTGTCCTCGCCTTTCATCAGGGTGACCATATGGGTGCTTTTAATGAGTGGGCACCGCTTTACGAGCAGGGCGATGTTGAAGCAACATTTCGTATGGCGATTCTTTATTACTATGGGCGTGTTGTCGATCAAGATTTGGAAAAAGTCGTTGACTTGGTCTTTGAGGCTGCTAACGCTGGCAGTGCTAATGCCCAATTAGCGGTTGCAATAGCTAATGAATTCAATGTTGTTGAGGCGCCTGATCAAGATCTTGCAAAAGCTTGGGCTAATCAGCCAGTTGATAAGCTTGACTTGGACGTGATGGTTGAGGTTGGCTGGGTGTATCAATATTACGGCAAGCCAAATAAAGGCGGCGATTACTTAATTGCAGCAGCTGAGCGAGGTGGTGTGAGCGTGACTAGAGAAATTGGATGGCGATTTTACAATGCCGATTCTCTTGTTAACGCTATTAAATGGTTAAACAAAGCCATTGAAATGGGCGATGCGGAATCTCTTTATTGGATGGGCAAAGTTTATGAAAAAGACGGCGGTATGTACCAAGCAATTGATTGGTGGAAAAAAGGCGTTGAGCAAGGTGAGAATAATTCACAAGCAGCTCTTGGAGCAGCCTATTTCACCGGCAAAGGAGTCTCTTTAAACAAGGTGAAGGGCCGAGACCTGTTGCAAAAAGCTGCCAAACAAGGCAATCAAAAAGCGGCGCAACTATTAGCTGCACAGTAGCCACTATATAAAGGCAAGCATTGCTTAGGCTTGAGGCGTAGAATAAAGACACATTGGGCATTTAGGAGTTAGAGTGCTATTAGAAATTGTCTTTGCAGCGGGTTGCTTTTGGGGTGTTGAGAAAAACTTCGAACGCTTTGATGGCGTTGTCGATGTTGTCTCTGGTTACTCAGGCGGTAGTTACGAGGACCCGACCTATGAGTTGGTGCTGAAAAATCGCACCCTACAAAACCAGGGTTTTTTAGCCGCGCTTAAAAACATTGGCAAATCAAACGCCGAGATTGCAGCCGATGAGACATTGGTTAATCACACTGAGTCTGTCAGGGTTACTTATGACCCCAGCATTGTCTCCACAGAGGCGCTTATTAAAAATTTTTGGCAGATTCACAACCCCACCCAAGTTGATGGCCAAGGCAACGACATTGGTAATAATTATCGTTCTGCTCTATATTGGACGACCGAGACCCAAAGAGACATCGCTTTTCGCACGAAAGACGAGTTTCAAGCTCTTTTAAGCGCCGAGGGTTATGGCGTTATTGTTACCGAGATGAAGCCGCTTGATAAGTTTTGGCCTGCGGAAGACTATCATCAAGATTTCTTATTAAAAAATCCTTATGGCTATTGCCCTGAATATTCAACCGGCGTTGCTTTTGAGCAGAAAAAATTAGAGGACAATGACTTTGCAATACTCAAACCTTTAGGTGGACAAGAGATCATTATTGTAGAAGCCGAGGTTAAGGGAAGTTGTTTGTATTGTCTGCAGTTTGAAAGGGAGGTTACTAGCAACTATAAAGGCACTATTCCTTTAAGGACAACACCTGCATCTAGCCTTCAAGGCTTTGAATTAACAACAGAAACTTGGGCAACGCCCACTATTTTCTTCATTGAAGATGGTGTTGAAGTGTGGGCGAGTCAGGGTTATATGTCAGCCGATTCGTTTTACAAGGCCCTGGGGGAATTTAAACTAGGCAAGGGTTCGGAGGCATTTAATGTTGCCTTTAACGAAGGTACCGATCGACCTTATTGTCAGCAATATGAAATCTTTAAAAACACCCCTGATGGCGTCTTTATTGACAAACTTTCAGGGCGTACGCTGTTTGATACCAAAGATAGGTTTCACTCCAAATCGGGTTGGCTGTCGTTTACCAAGCCTGTGGACAATGAAGTCTACGAAAAACCAGACTACAGTTTCGGCATGATACGCACTGAAATTCGCTCTGTGAGTTCTGATATTCACCTAGGTCACGTCTTTGATGACGGTCCAGATGGCATGCCAAGGTACTGCGTTAACGCAACGGTTTTGGAGTTTGTGCCTAGAGCCAAAACATAAACAAGTTACACGTGTGTCTTTGCTTTGTAGAAACAATCCAAAGTTTTAGAAATCGTTAGTAGGAATATCGTT
>JBBWVS010000023.1:0-3578 GCA_050256335.1 Gammaproteobacteria bacterium
CGCCGCTAACTGTTTCTTTAAAGTGTGCTACACGAACCGCCCAGCAGCACGACTCATAAGCAAAACCCGACGTTTCTTTTTCGGTGATGCCTGTGGTTAGTGACCTCTCTAGGCCACCAAATAAGTGAATAGACTCGTTCACCTGGTAGGCGCCATAAAGCTCTATGGTTTCATTTATATTGTTATTAGCGTGAGCAAGCAAAATGAAGTTTTTAGGATTGATCTTATAACTTATAGAGGTGTTGCGATTATCGATAGAGGTTGTCGATGGGTTAAATTGTATAGCGCTACTAATGCTTAATTCATTCAACGCGAAGTTGACAGAAGCGGCAATATCAGAAAAGTGTTTTCTTGTTTCATAATCAACACCGGCAGTATTGCTCACAACTTGGTCACTAATATAGTAACTTTGTGCGACTTTAACATTCAATAAACTGGCGCCAGAAGATGGATCAAGGTAGTTTGATTCCAAACCAATGGTAATGTCGTTGGCGTTAGCAATTCTATCAAGACCGGTGTATCTCTGACCAGAGAACAGCGTATCGTACGTCAACAAGCCACCAAACTTATCTGTGGTGTCAAAAATAGGAATAGCGCCTTGTGCAGTTTTCGGGGTAAAGTGGTAGGCAATCCTAGGTGTAAACGTGGTGTTTACCGTATCACCAAATAGTGTCGCTTGCCCCTGTGAGGGAAAGTTTGCATCAACACTAAAGCCACCGATAATTCTTGATTGATTGGCACTGCCATCAATTAAATAACTGCTGGTCGACAGGAATACGCTGGTTGTCATTGTGCCAGAATTTAAATCATACGCTCTGTCTGTTGAGAGCTCACCATGCATTCTTGTAGCGGTCGTTTTGCCAGCATCTTTATGGCTAAATCTTGTGGCGACAACGGATACGTCAAGTGGTGTTAGACGTGTTTCCAGTGATTTTTCAGCGCTAACCTCAAACGATTTGCTGTACTGGTTTGCACTGCCATTAAGGGCTTGTTTGGATTCGCCATAAAGACTGGCTCTCAATCCACTTTCTGCATCCTTAAAGTTTAAGCTGAGGTACGAGGTCAGTGTATTGCCAACATCGGAGTCTTTGTAGATGTCTTTGTAGTAATTGCCGTCAGAAACACGCGCTGTTTTAATAGCTAATGCGGTTTCATCATTGAGGCTAATATCCAGTGCAGTGTTAAGTAACCAACGCGCCTGGTTGGTTACATAGTCGTCAAAAAGGTATTGACTTTCAATGTTAAATGAGCCATTGCTTTCGCCGTCGCTAGCGTATATTAATTGGCGGTATTGACCCTCGATAACACTACCACGAGTGGAGAGTTGGTTGAACGCCAATAGCAAGTCACGGTCGCTCGCTAAGTTGAAGTAGTAAGGAATTCTTATTTGAATGCCTGATTTTTGGTTGCTAGATTCAGTGTAAGTGTCGATAGTTGGCGCTAAGAAGCCACTGCCTCGTCCTTCAAGTACCCATCGATATTGGGGTAGATAGAAAACAGGAACGCCTAAAAATTCAATAACAGCGCTATCCGCGATGCCAAGATTTTTCTCTTCATTGAGTGAAATGTTGTCGGCTTTAATCAGCCAGTCAGAATTACCAATAGGGCAAAGAGTGAAGGTTGCATCGGTGAAGTCAACGCCGCCAGCAGTTTGTGTAATGCTTTTGGCAGAGCCATTGGCGTTTGATTCTAGATGCAGGTAGCGAGCATTACCAATTGACGCGGTCATCCTGTCACCCTGCTTTTTGGCACTTACTGTATCACTGGTTATTTGAAAAGCTGAATCTTGAAACCTTACATTTCCAGCGGCGTTTGCAGATTGATCGGCTTTTGATATGCTAATATCTTCGGCAGCTAGAAAGTATTCGCTCGACCGGAGAAGGGCATTACCGCTAAAGTGGTAATTGTCTTTGCCGGTTATTTCACTTTGATCCGCCTCAATGTCCAATTCATCTACCTCGGTAGTGAATGCTTCTAAGGGGAATAAGGTTTGTGCTTGGGAGCAGTTTAAATTCACGCCTTGTGCATGAACGAGAGAAGTGGTTAAGGCAAGTGTCGAAAAAATCAGCAGTTTTTTCATATTGTCTTCTGAAAATTTAAATGCGACCATTTTATCACTTTATTTCTTATGGTTAATGCTTATAATCAGTATTTACATTGGCATTAATTGGGTAAAATACCCTTTGTTATATTATCTGGATCAACCATGGCAAACAACCAAAGCCCCTGGGGAGGCAACAACCAAACACCACCCGAATTAGACGAAGTTATTAGAGACTTTAAAAACAAGTTTAATGCGGTGTTTGGCGGCGGCTCTTCGAGTAACTCTTCTGGCACAACCAACGCAGGAAAATCTGCTAAAGGTGGCGCCAAATATTTAATTATTCTTGCTATTTTAGTTTGGCTTTTGTCGGGCATCTATATTGTTGATCCGGCTGAGCGTGGTGTGGTATTGCGTTTTGGCGCATTTCAGGAAATCACTTCTCAGGGCCCTCATTGGCGCCTACCGTATCCAATTGAACAAGTATATAAAGTTAACGTAGAACAAGTTCGTGCGGCGGAAATTGGCTTTAGAAATGTTCAGAATTCTAACTATGGCAACAACATCAGTTCAGAGTCTTTAATGTTGACCAAAGATGAAAACATGGTTGTTGTTAACTTGGCCGTGCAATACAAAATTGCCGATGCGAAAGCCTATTTGTTTAACGTTCTGCAGCCAGAATTGACATTGAGCCACGTTGTTCAAAGTGTTATTAGACAAGTTGTTGGTGACAACACGATGGACTTTGTACTAACCACAGGTCGTGAGCAGGTTGTTCAGGACGTTAAGCGTGGCTCGCAAGCTTTGCTCAATGAATACCGAACAGGTCTGATTATTACTGCGGTAACAATGCAAGATGCGCAACCACCGATTCAAGTGAAAGATGCTTTTGATGACGTTGTTAAAGCGCGCGAAGATCAGCAAAGATACATTAATGAAGCCACCGCTTACAAGAATGATATTTTGCCGAAAGCACGTGGTGCAAGCCAAAGAATAATGGCTGAGGCAGAGGCTTACCGTTCACAAGTAACCTCCAAGTCTGAAGGTGAGTCCGATCGTTTCAAGCAAATTTTGGCGGAGTACTTAAAAGCGCCAGAAGTTACGAGAGAAAGACTCTACAGGGAGACATTAGAAGAAGTGTTTAGTACAACGAATAAAGTTGTTATTGATGGCAGCGCAAATTCATTGATGTATTTACCTCTTGACCAGCTTGTTAATTCTTCTAGAACAGCAACTTCATCAGCTTCTGGACAATCAAACTACCAATCTCAGTCGTCTCAGTCGAGTGGTAGCACCAGCATATTACGCTCTAGGGAGGTAAGATAATGAAAAAAATTAGCATTATATCGATTGTTCTTATTCCAATTATTGCAATCCTTGCCAGCTCTGCGCTATACACCGTAAATGAAACTCAAGTGGCGATTAAGCTTCGATTGGGTGAGATTGTTACCATTGAAGAAGAACCTGGTTTGAAATATAAAACACCGTTCGTCAATAATGTGATTTTCTTTGATAAACGCATTCAAACGCTAGATTC
>JBBWVS010000024.1:0-3021 GCA_050256335.1 Gammaproteobacteria bacterium
AAAAAGAAATTTAATAACAATAATGGAGAGTAAACATGAACAAAATAAAAAACTCGCAAGTTAGCGGGATAATTAAAAGATCTAGCGTGGCTCTGATCTCTGGCGTACTTGCCTTATCGGCATCAGTAGCACAAGCTGCAATCGAACCAGCAGTGATATATGATACAGCCGGTAAGTTTGACAAATCCTTTAACGAAGCAGTGTATGTGAATGGTGTACAGCGCTTTACCGCCGACACAGGCATTGAAGTAAAAGAAGTTGAGCCAACCAATGATGCACAAATCGAACAAGGCTTAAAAAAACTTGCAAAAGCTGGTAAAGGCCCAATTGTGGCTGTTGGCTTTTCAATGGCAAATGCAGTTAGTGCTGCTGCTCAAGAATACCCAGATACACAATTCACATTAATCGACATGGTAGTTGAAGAGGCAAATGTACAAAATGTGGTCTTTAAAGAACACGAAGGTTCGTTCCTAGTGGGCGTCTTGGCGGCAATGAAGTCCGAAACAGGCGTTGTTGGCTTTGTAGGTGGCATGGATATTCCTCTAATTCGTCGTTTTGCTTGCGGTTATGAGCAAGGTGTCAAATATCAAAACAGTGGTGTCAAAGTATTGCAAAATATGACTGGTTCAACATACCATGCGTGGAACAACCCGACAAAGGGTGGCGAATTAACACGCAGCCAAATCGAATCAGGCGCTGATGTTGTCTTTGCTGCTGCGGGTGGCACAGGTGTTGGTGTTTATCAAGTTGCTGCTGATATGGGTAAATACGCAATTGGTGTTGACTCAAACCAAAACCACCTACAGCCGGGTACTATGCTAACCTCAATGGTTAAGCGTGTTGGTGATGCAGCCTACGGTAGTTGGGAAGCTGCTAGAAATGGTACTTGGGAAGCAGGATTTCAAGCCCTTGGACTTGCCGAAGGTGGTGTTGACTGGGCACTAGACGAGCATAACCGCTCACTTGTGAGTGCGAAAATGGAAGCACGTGTAAATGCAATTAAAGCAGCAATTATTGCTGGCGATATTGTTGTACATGACTATATGTCTGACGATACTTGCACTTACTAGCAATAAAAAAACTCTAACTAATCATTAGAAAACTGATACGGCACTCCAGACCACCCGGTCTGGAGTGTTTTATTTCTAACTTGTATTTTTGAGCAACGTTTTTATCATGGATGACAACAAATACGCAATCGAACTCACCGATATAGACAAGCGTTTTGGTTCAGTTTATGCAAACAACAAAGTCTGCCTAAAAGTTAAACAGGGCAGTATTCACGGCATTATCGGCGAAAATGGTGCCGGTAAATCAACATTAATGAGCATTCTATATGGCTTCTACCAGGCCGACTCAGGCCAAATAAAGGTCTTTGGAAAACCTTATCAATTTAGCGACTCTCATCAAGCCATGGCCTCTGGTATTGGCATGGTGCACCAACACTTTATGTTGGTTGACAACTTCAGTGTATTAGAGAATGTTATCCTTGGCTGTGAAGGCGGTCCATTATTAAATGAGGGCTTGGCTGTAGCCCGTAAAGAGCTCACCAGACTTGGTAAAGAATATGGTCTTAAAGTTGACCTTGATGCAACCATTGAATCTTTATCAGTGGGCTCACAACAGCGCGTTGAAATTCTTAAAGCCCTTTACAAGGGGGCAAAAATTCTAATTCTCGATGAGCCAACTGGGGTATTGACACCTCAAGAAACACATGATTTATTCCGAATATTTAGCGCCCTAAAACAAGAGGGTGTGACGATTATCCTAATCACTCACAAGCTCCGTGAAATTATTAATATTACCGACAATGTATCGGTAATGAGAGGGGGTGAAATGGTCGCTCACCGCGAAACTTCAAAAACTGATCGTGAAGAATTAGCAGAATTGATGGTCGGCAGAAAAGTGTTGCTACAAGTCGATAAAGGTCAATCGAACAAAGGCAAGGCGTTGCTTAAAATTAGTAATTTAAGTGTTTGTGATCAACAAGGCGTTTATCGCTTGCAAAATATTAGTTTTGATGTGCACGAAGGAGAGGTTGTTGGCATTGCAGGCGTTTCTGGTAATGGCCAGAGTACTTTACTAAAAGTTTTATCGGGTATTACCCCTCCAACCGAAGGCAGTATTGATATTCTTGGTCATACGATGGACACAAACCACCAAATTTATCCAGACCAATTAAGGCATTACGGACTAGCACACGTGCCTGAAGATCGACAAAGAATGGGCTTAATAAATGATTTTAGTGCAAGTGAAACAGCCATTTTAGGCTATCACAACGGTTCTGAGATAAATCAAGGACTTCTGCTAAAAAAAGACAAAGTAAAATACAACTGTGAATCACTAATGTCTGCTTTTGATGTTCGCCCTGCAGACCCGGATTTACAATCTAGAAATTTTTCCGGTGGTAACCAGCAAAAATTAATTCTGGCGCGTGAGTTTGAACGCAACCCCAATATATTACTGATAGGACAACCGACACGTGGTGTTGATATTGGTGCTATTGAATTTATTCACAAACGCATTATCGCAATGCGTGATGCTGGCAAAGCAGTGCTTTTAGTTTCGGTTGAACTGGACGAGATTATGTCATTAAGTGATAGAATTATTGTTTTATGTGACGGTCAAATCACAGGCAATATTGATGCAAAAGACGCCGATGAACGCACACTGGGAATGATGATGGCAAATGCGTATACTGGCGAAGAAAATGAAACCACTCACTAATATCAACAAAATTAACCATGAATCGTAATACTCGCCTAAACTGGATTAACAGGCTGTTATTGCCTTTGTTAAATGTGGCCACTGCCTTTGCTGCTACTGCTGTTATCTTTTTGCTAATAGACGTCAACCCTATAGAGGCAACGAAAATATTATTATACGGCGCCTTTGGCTACGAAGAAGGGATTGGTTATACACTTTATTACGCCACCAACTTCATTTTTACTGGCTTGGCGGTTGCCATCGCTTTTCACGCAGGTCTTTTTAATATTGGTGGTGAAGGTCAGGCTTATATTG
>JBBWVS010000025.1:0-26221 GCA_050256335.1 Gammaproteobacteria bacterium
TAGAAATAATTAGATTTCTAAGAATTGCATCGTTAAAACGGAAGTTATAGTTAAGCTTATCAAGAGTCTCTTGATCACACTCAATGTTTAGCATTAAGTAGTGTGCTTTATAGATTTTGTTGATTGGATAGGCTAGGTGCTTGCGACCCCAGTCTTCTTGACGGTGAACGCTACCACCACCTGTCGTGATGATTTCTTTGTATTTATCAATCATTGTTGACACCTGGGCACTCTGGTCCGGGTGAACAATGAGAGTTATTTCGTAATGTCTCATTAACATCTCCTTACGGTTTAAAAAAAGCCTGCCAGCGTGCGCTAGTCAAGCAAGGAAGTGCGTATTTTATACTAGTTGCAGCTTTATCACAATCCTTTGTAGGGTTTTGTTTTTAAGGGTGTTTTGGTTAAATACCTTTCTCGGAAACTTGATTAGTTTCCTCCTTTAGGTTTTGTCACCTTTCTGCTTGTCCAGAAACGTGACCCAAAGTGGACACCCTGAAAAGCAAATCTCAATCTTACTAATTTCACTCCATTAGTTTTTCTAAACTCGCTACGCTCAAACAGTCGAAAAACTTAACGTTTCGTTTCAATAAGAATGATTGGATTTGGTTTTAAAGGGGGTAAGTCAAAAACCTCAGTGGATTGACCACTGTGATTTTGATAATTGAGTTACGCGTATCTTTGATTCTAAATGCTTATAAGGGTGAAGTGGGTTGAATTAATAGGTAGCGGCTAAGTCTCTTTAGATAATTAGGGTCAAAGTGTAATTATTAAGCATATCTATTAATTACACTCTGACCCCGGTTACGATAGGAGTATATGCGCTGTAATTTAAACCTTTAAAATCGAATTGAGGAAGGGTTCAATCTTCCCCAAAAGTTCAAGATAACGTCATTTACAGATCAATAACAATTGTTTTTGATGGTTTATTAATACAAAAAAAAGGACTTAAAGGTGCATTGGTGGTGAAATTTATGATTTTTTTGCCGCAGGCTTTTATTTAGCTAAAACATCTAAAAGTGCATTTAAATCGGCTCGTAGACGGTTAATTTTTTCCATTGGAAATTTGTCAGGCATTCCTGCGAGTAATTCTATCGGTATACATAGCGCATTCTGTTTGAGCGACACACCTTTTTCTGTTAATTGGACAATGACTCGGCGCTCATCTGTCTTCGAACGAGTGCGCTTAATGATGTCTTTAACTTCCATTCTTTTGAGCAATGGTGTCAAAGTGTTGGTTTCCAGCATTAGCTTTTTTCCAATTTCGTTTACCGTCAGCGCATCATCTTCCCACAAAACCAATAAGATTAAGTACTGTGGATAGGTGATATCTAACTTCTCAAGTAAAGGCTGATAGCGCTTGGTCACCATCCTTGAGGCGGCGTAGAGCGGAAAACAAAGCTGATTATCGAGCTGTAATAGAGCTTCAGCCTTCATCTAATTGCTCTTACTCAAAAGCGGCTTAATATAGGCAGCAATTTTACTCGGCTCGGTTTTTGGGCTAAAGCGTTTGATTGGGGCGCCGTCCGGGCCGATAAGAAATTTAGTGAAATTCCATTTAATATTGCTGTTTAAAAACCCTTTGAGTTCTTTTTTTAGATATTTGTAAAGAGGGTGAGTGTCGGCTCCGTTGACTTTAATTTTTACGGACATTGGAAAAGTGATGTCGTATTTGTCTGTGCAGAAAAATTGAATATCATCCAGTGTGCCAGGCTCTTGATTGGCGAATTGATCGCAGGGGCAGCCAAGTATCACAAGGCCACTCTCTTTGTATTCCTTGTAAAGACTTTCCAGCCCTTCATATTGAGAGGTTAGTCCACATTTACTGGCTGTATTGACGATTAATAGCGCCTTGTCTTTAAAATCAGTCATAGAGATAGGCTGGCCATTTATTCCATCTATTGTTAATTGGTAAAATTCTGTGTTCATTGTTTGTCCTTTATTAAATATACACACGACTAAATCGTGTACGATATATTATACGCAAGCTTATGACATATTCCAATTCATTTGATAAATTTCACAAAGAGCAAGCAGAGTGATGTGTTTGTTACAACGACAAGTGTAATCGTAAAAGGCGTATGATTGACTCTACAAAGTATCAAGTAAATATGATGATAAAAACTGCCGGAGAGCTAATAGCAGAGGCGCAAACTCAAATTAAATGTGTTGATGTGTCCTCAGCCAAAGCATTGTATGACGGCTCAGAAAATGGCGTTATCGTCGATTTACGAGAGGCTGAGAGTGTGGAAAAATCCAAACTGGCGAATTCCACCCATATTTCTCGCGGACTGCTTGAAATGAAAATAGCCAAGCTCTGCCCTGATGCTGATGTATTAATATTGACTCATTGTGCTGGTGGTGGTCGCGCATCGCTCGGTGCCCTCACACTGCAACAAATGGGTTACACCAATGTGTATGCGATTACCGCGACTTTTGACGAGATAAAAGAGTCTTTCGGTTAGTCTAGGCTACAATGAAGCAATCAAAGGTGAAAATCACAACAGCGAAACACTCTATAGGTGAGTTGGTTCATCACAAATTGTTTGGTTACCGAGGTGTCGTTGTTGACATTGACCCCTGCTTCCAGTTGACGGACGAATGGTACGATGCGGTTGCGCGTAGTAGGCCACCAAAGAGCGAGCCTTGGTACCACGTTCTTGTGCACCAGTCGACCCATTCGACTTATGTCGCGGAACAAAACTTAGATGCGGATTCGAGCATAGAGAAAATCGACCATCCAATGGTGGATTTGTTTTTCTGCGAGTTGCGTGATGGCCGCTATATTAACAATGAAAAAGTTAATTAAATCTTGTGCTATTCAATAAATACAAAAAATGAAAAGATGGCTAAAGCGATTAACATTACTCAATCTCATTGCTGTTGTGGTTTATCTTGCGTATTTAAATCATCTTGTGCAGGGTGCATTTTCCGTTCCCGCTAAAATAACCGAGCAAGTCACTCAAATAGAATATTCGCTTGATAGCTACCCAAAAGAAATGATTAATATGCTTTTGTTGGTTGAGGATCAATCCTTTTTTCAACATCCTGGCGTTGATGTTAAAGAGATTTCCAGGGTCTTCTCAGCTTATTTATTGGATAATAAGCCGCTAAGAGGTGCGAGTACGATTAGCCAACAATTGGTTAAAAATACCCTGCTTTCAAGAGAGCAAACGATGACCAGAAAGATCAAAGAGATCATGATGGCATTGTTGATGGAGCTTAATTACGATAAGAATTTCATTCTTGAGCGGTATATGAATACGGTATATTTGGCGCAAGATGGCACTGTGGCTATTCATGGCTTCGCCGGCGCCAGTGAACATTATTTTGATAAATCGCCAGAGCAACTGAGTTTGGATGAAATGGCGACATTGGTTGCTTTATTAAAAGGGCCGTCATACTATAACCCCGTTAGGCACCCAGAGCGACTGGAAAAACGCAAGAACTTAATTCTATCTATGAATCATAAATACAGAAAAATTGTCCAATAAGACTAACCACGAGAAAACCTCAATTATGAACATACTTGCGATTGACACCTGTACTGAAATTACCTCTATCACGCTCTGTGTCAATGGTGAAAAATCAACTCGGGTGTTGCGAGATGTCGCAAAAAGTTCCGGCCATATTTTAAAACTTTGTGACGAAGTGTTTTCTGAGACGAGCATGAAGCTCAATGATGTGGATGTTATCGCCTACACTAAAGGGCCTGGTGCCTTTACGGGCGTGAGAATGTGCGTGGGTGTGGTGCAAGGTTTGGCGCTTTCCGCCAATATTCCAACCATTGGCTTTTCCACACTTGAATTGTTAGGTTATAGAGCGGCAAAGCATTTAAATTGCCAGGCTATTGCTGTGGCGTTTGACGCAAGAATGGGCGAAGTGTACTGGGGGGCTTATCAGAATGGGGTGTTGAATGATGAGAAAATATGCAACCCATCGGAAGTGGGTAAGCTAAGTTCTGAGTTTGTCGGCGTTGGCAGTGGCTGGTCGACTTATCCAGATGAACTTAAGGCAGCGAGTGGTGTTGAGCGTATAGACACTGACCTGTTTCCCAAATCTTCCAGCTTAATTGGCTTGACTTATGAGGCGCTTAAAAATGGAAGTGAGGCGAGCTTTGAACTGGCTCAGCCAACGTATTTACGAAACAACGTGGCTCAGAAATCGGTAAAATAATCCCCCTTTATACTTCACTAAATTCCGCCATGTGGAAATGGATTCAAAGGCAGGCTTCGCCAAAGGTTTTTTACCAAACATGTACTAAATTAACCCCTTGGTTTTTGATCCCGTTTATCGTGCTAAGCGTCATTGGGCTTTATTGGGCTTTGGTGGTTTCACCTGCGGATTACCAGCAAGGTGACGGTTATAGAATTATTTATATACACGTTCCAAGTGCCATCATGTCAATGACCGTTTACGGCATCATGGCCATTGCTGGGGGTATTGGCCTTATTTGGCAAATAAAAATGGCGGAAGTGGTGGCTAAAGTTTCCGCACCTATTGGCGCTGCCTTTACGATTGTCGCCCTGGCAACGGGTGCTATTTGGGGTAAGCCGATGTGGGGTACTTGGTGGGTCTGGGACGCTAGGCTGACTTCTGAGCTAATCTTGTTGTTTTTGTATTTGGCTTATATGTCGCTCAACAATGCTTTTGACAACCCCCGCACTGCGGCTAAAGCCAGCTCTATTTTGGCTATCGTTGGATTGGTTAATTTGCCTATTATTCATTACTCGGTTAAATGGTGGAACACATTGCATCAAGGTTATACAGTTGGCACTGGCGGGCTGAAAGATCCCGATATGGGGATAGCGCTTGGTATTATGTTTCTGGTCTTTGTGCTGCTTTACGGTGCATTGGTGACAATTAAAGCCAAAACCGAAGTGCTCACCCGAGAGCAAAATTCTCGCTGGGTGAAGGATCTCGTTACCGGAGAACGCTCATGACAATGGTGGAGTATTTTTCATTCTTGCCGTTCGGTAAGTATGCTTTCTACGTGTGGTCTGCCTATGGTGTTGCGTTTATAACCGTAGCCACTCTTTTTGTTCGTGCTCGGAGTAATCATAAGAAAACACTAATTAGCCTCAGCAGTAAATATAGCCGACAAGATGACTAAACGACAAAACCGAATGGCGCTGGTTGCAATGCTAGTGGTTGGTGCGATTATTGCAATTTTATTGTTATTTCAGGCACTAGGCAGCAATACTAATTATTTTTTTACACCTACTGAGATTACACAAGGGAAGGCGCCAATAGGAAAAAGTTTTCGAGTGGGCGGCTTGGTGGTTGATGGAAGCCTTAAACGTGATGGCATGAAGTCTAATTTTGACGTCACTGATAAACTAAATTCAGTGAGTGTCGAGTACGTTGGCATATTGCCTGATCTATTTAGAGAGGGGCAAGGTATTATTGCAACAGGCTCACTAGTTGACGGTATATTTCAAGCCGAACCAAACGGAGTACTGGCAAAACACGATGAAAACTATATGCCACCTGAAGTTGCTGACGCGCTCGAAAAAGCTCAGCAGTTAAAATGAAGAAACTAGTACCATTGATTGGCTTTGTTGTTATTGCTGCCTTTCTCTATCTATCCCTCAGCTCAAATCCTAGAGAGCTGCCTTCACCATTTATAGGGAAGGCTTTTCCGGATATTGAAATTGAAGATTTTTACACAGGTGAAATCATCTCCCTTCGTCATATCTTTAGTGAAAAGATAACTCTGGTCAACGTTTGGGCTTCATGGTGTGTTACCTGTCGAGCAGAACATAAGGTGCTTATGAGTATCGCCAAAGACCCATCCATAAAGCTCATTGGTCTTAATTATAAAGATACAAGGGTGGACGCAAATAAGATGCTTGAGGTGATGGGTAATCCGTTTAATGTTATTGTGTTTGATCCCAAAGGTGAAGCGGGCCTTGAGTTGGGTGTTTATGCAACACCAGAAACATTTCTGGTAAATCAGCAAGGTGTTATTCTTCATAAACATATTGGTGAGCTTACGCAGTCGGTTTGGTTGCAAGATTTTTTACCTCGAATTCAAAAAAAGAATAATTCATAATAATTCAACTTTATTATTTGGGGTTTATTTGCCGAAAACCGCTTGACAGCAAGGCTTAATAATGGATAATCAAATGCAAGGGTTAGAGATAATCTGCGCATTTTGTAATAAAATTGTAAAACAAATAAAAGGAGAGGGTATGAACAAATCAGATCTAGTCGCGGCAATCGCCGACGGTTCAGGATTAACAAAAGCGGATGCTGCTCGTGCATTGTCTGCTACAACAGAAGCCATTTCAGGTGCATTAGCAAGCGGTGACAATGTTGCTATCACCGGTTTCGGTAGTTTTTTGGTTAGACAACGTGCAGCACGCACAGGTCGTAACCCACAAACAGGTGCTACGATTCAAATTGCTGCTTCAAAAGTACCAGCATTTAAAGCAGGAAAATTATTGAAGGAATCTGTAAACTAGTCAGATTTTTTTCAGTATAATACGCCCGGTTCTTAGTTTTAGAACCGGGCATTTTTTTTGGGCGCTTAGCTCAGTTGGGAGAGCATCGCCCTTACAAGGCGAGGGTCACAAGTTCAAGTCTTGTAGCGCCCACCAAAAAAAATTGGAGCGGTAGTTCAGTTGGTTAGAACGCCTGCCTGTCACGCAGGAGGTCGCGGGTTCGACCCCCGTCCGCTCCGCCATTACTCGTTTTACAGTCATTTATTAATACCCATTAACATCCACTCAGCCCTTGTGACATAAGGGCTTATTGGCTTGTTAGTACTTAGCAACATCCATTAAGATTCACCACCAGCTTACCTTCTATTGGAAACAAAAGTACAATTGTTTCCATTTCACATAGAAATTGTTTCTAACGGACGTCTGATTAGATATATTTGTCAGTAATATCAATGATTTAGGGTTTTGATAAAGCGTTAAATACCCCTCAAAACCCCTTTTTTTTACCCCCCTATTTGCCAACATTGCGTAAAAAACACTTAATTGAGTACTTGCTTTGCTAAATAATAAGTAAGGCTTGTAAAATAATAAAAACCACACGATCAAATCTAAAATGATTGTGGTAAGGGTCTCTTGTATAATAATCGACTTTTATCAAGGAAACTGTGGCCTTAGTTTGGTGCGAACTTCACGCACTCGAATGTGAAATTAGCATTTGTTTTTCGCCACTATAAATGAAAACATGTTAGGTGCAATTAAAAATAAATCTAAAGGCTGGGTTGCCTATTTGATCGTCGGTCTTCTTTCTGTCCCTTTTGCCTTGTTCGGCATTGCGTCATATCTTGGCCCAAGCAACAATCCGGCAGCAGCGAAAGTTTATGGTGAAGAAATTGACTATTCTTCTTATGCCGCTTTGCTAGAGAGTAATCGACGTCAAAAGCAAATTGAATTTGGCTCTGATTACACTAATGAGATTGACAATAACTTAAAACAAAATCTGATTGATCTAATGGTTAATCAAAAATTGTTTGAGATAATGATTGACTCTCTTGAGCTGGTAACAGTTGAACAAGAAGTGATCGAATCTATATGGGCTGATGCAAAATTCCATGAAAAAGGCGCTTATTCTCAAGACTTTTATGAGAAAAGATTGCGTTTAGAGGGTTATGAGTCAACTAGAATCTACTTTGATGAGCAATTTGAGCAATTAAGAAGTGACCAACTGACTCGCAACTTAGCGCAATCTGCTCTAGTAACCAGTATTCAATCGGAGCAGTTAAATGCATTGGCTTCGCAAGAACGAGAGGTTGCCTACATTGCATTTAATACCGCCAACTTTGTTGATCAAACTACTATTGATGGTGTTCAGGTTTCTGAGTATTACAATAATAATCTCTCAAGCTTTGTGCTTCCCCCTCAAGTTAAGGTTAGCTACATTGAACTGTCGCGTAGCGATATTGCCACACCAGCTGATGCTGATGAAGACACTCTGTTAGCTCTGTATGATGATGAGCAACAGCGTTTTTCTGTCAACGAGACAAGAAAAGTGCAACACATCCTTGTTAATACTGAAGAGGAGGCCGCTTCAGTTCTTGGTCAGATCACCTCCGGTGCTGACTTTTTTGAAATGGCCAAGGAGTACTCTATCGATTATTCCACGAATAATAAGGGTGGTGATTTAGGCTACTTCGAACGCGAGCGCATGGTGCCAGAGTTTGATAAGGTGGTTTTCGAATTGAATATCGGTGAAACCAGCGGTGTTGTTAAAACGCAATTTGGTTATCATATTATTCGAGTCAATGATATTGCAGAGGCTAATGTAAAACCATTTGCTGAAGTGAAAGTTGAATTACAGGGGATTTATAAAGAAAAAATCATTGCAAAAGAGCTTTATAATTTACGGACAGAATTAGCAAGTTTGGCTTATGAAGAGCCAATTGATATTGTTGCTGATCAGTTTGATCTTGAGTTGCAGTTTTCCGAATTTTTCTCTGCCGCGAGCACTGCTTATGATTCAGCGTTTATTAAAGCCGCTTATAGTGACATAGTTATGGGTGGCGATAATTCAGATGTTCTTGAAATAGGCACTAAGTTTGTTGTTTTAAACCTAGCTGGTCAGCAGCTCGAAAGTCAAAAAGCACTGGATGAGGTTTACGGCGAAGTGGAGGAGGCGTTAAAGACAATTGAAGCAAAAGTTGTTATTGCTGATTTGGCTGAAAAGATTGCCGATGAGTTATCAAGCGGTAATCATTCAAGCGCAGATTTATTAATACGTGATAACGGCCTTGAGTGGAAAGACGAAGGCTGGATCGGCCGAAGGACCGAGATGCCATTTGGCGTTGCTGTTGCGGCATATAAAATGACAAGACCGAGCGATTCAAATGCATCCTACATTGTTCAAAATATGGACGGCGCAACGACTGTTTTGGTTAGAGTAAGTGGTGTGAGAGTGTCTGAAAATAGCGAGATAGGTTGGCCTGAAATACAGTCGTTTGAAATAATGAACGAGTGGTCTGTTAGTTTGATTAAGAGTCTTAGAGGGTCGGCTGAGGAGTCGGGCGATATCCGTATATTCTCTGAATTTCTATAAAATCCACACTCTTGAAGTGTGGCATATCTAATAAAAAACCCCGATTTAATCGGGGTTTTTTTTAAGTTGTTAGCTAACGATTAGTTTAAACCGGGCCAGCGTCATAAAAGCTGTAACCGGCATCGACATAAGTTACTTCCCCAGTAATACCAGTGGCAAGATCCGAGCATAAGAATGCAGCCGAATTACCCACTTCTTCAATCGTCACATTACGCTTAAGTGCAGAACTATTGGCGGCGTAATCGAGCAATTTTCCAAAGTCCTTAATGCCGCTTGCAGCTAGCGTTTTGATTGGGCCGGCTGAGATTGCATTCACACGAATACCTTTTTCTTCACCAAGTGCAACGGCCATATAGCGTACATTGGCCTCAAGTGAGGCTTTAGCAACGCCCATAATATTGTAGTTTGGAATAGCCCTTATAGCACCAAGGTAACTAAGAGTTAACAGGGCGCCGTTATCGTTAAGCATAGGCAGGGCTTCTTTTGCTAGTGCAGTAAAACTGTACGAACTGATTTCATGCGCACTGGCGAAATTTTCTCTAGTGGTCACTTCAACGTAGTTGCCATTTAAAGCCTCGCGAGGTGCAAAAGCTACGGAGTGTACTAAAATATCAAATGAATCCCACGATTTTTTTAAATCGGCGAAGGTTTGTTTAATGCCCTCATCGGTACCTACATCACAAGGGATAACAATCGAGGAATTGCAAACGATAGCACATTTATCAACGCGTTTTTTTAGTTTCTCAGTTTGATAAGTCAGTGCGATTTCACAGCCTTGTTTGGCCATTGCCTCGGCAATGCCCCATGCAATTGATCGGTTTGAAGCAACACCAACAATTAATGCTCTTTTGCCTGTTAAAAAACCCATATTTTCTCCAGAATATTTATAATTTGTATGATGTTGAATTATATGCTGGGTAAACAGCATTTACCACGAAATTTAACCCTTTAACTATAAACACCCTACCTACGTAATTTCAAGTTGATCTAGAGAATGATAACAATATGACACATAAAGCTTACTTTACTCTTTGTATGATTTTGGTGGTTGTCGATCAAATGACAAAAGAGATTGTTGATTCCACTTTTGCCTTGGGTGAGTCGCTTAGTGTCACCACATTTTTCAGTTGGACTTATGTACAAAATAGCGGTGCAGCCTTTAGTATGTTGGCGGATGGTGGTGATCTGTATCGTTATCTTTTGTTGGGCGTTTCACTTATTGCCTCACTTGCTTTGATGGTCTGGATGCATAAGACAGCGGTATTTTTGCGCCAAAGACTATTGGGTCAGTCAATTCTACTAGCGGGTGCAATAGGAAATTTGATTGATAGAGCGCTGTATGGCGTGGTTATTGATTTTATCGATCTGCATTATGGCGGGTTTTACTGGCCAGTTTTTAATCTTGCCGATAGCTTTATTTTTATTGGCGTTACTTTTCTCTTGCTTGAGGGCCGGCAATCGAGTGCCAGTAGTGAGTCATAATAGCTCAGCGCTCCTACCAAGCAATTTCATAACTGGTAGAATAGTGTTTTTCAAAACCTTTTTTTCTATGAATAAAATATTTTCATTTTTATTGATGTTGTTGATTGCTAGTGTCGCCAGTGCGGATCTACTTAAAATCTCAAAAACAGGCAAAGCTCTTGAGTTCGCTAAAGTTAAGTGGGCTTGTGTTTTGGATGAGGATTCGAATCTATATTGGGAAGTTAAAAGCGCCAAAGAGGGTCTGCAGTACGCACAAAATACCTATACTTGGTTTGATGGTGAAAGCGGTGAAGAGAATGGCGAATATTCGCGTCATTGTTATTGGGCTCAGGGTTGCAATACATCAGCTTATGTTGAAAAAGTTAACGAAGAATCGCTTTGCTCGTTTACCGATTGGCGCTTACCCACTGTTGACGAACTGAAAACTTTGGTTGATTACTATGGGGACGCTGATGCTTTGATTGACGTGGTGTTTTTTCCGAATACCCAAGCCGATACTTATTGGACCTCTACAACAGTGGAAAATACTGAATTTGTTGCCTACGAAGTGCCTTTTTCCTACGGCGGTTCAGTTGCTAGAGATAAGTACTTTGACACCTATATTCGATTAGTGAGAAGCAGTGCAGAACAGATCGATTGATAAGGTCCTATTGGCGTCATATTCTGACGATATACCCGCCTTTCTAAAAAAAATATTCGCCGCTAGATCGCTCAAAGAATCCGATCTATCATTAAATCTCTCTGGCTTACTTAAGCCTAATTTCTCTCAATTGAGTACGGCTATTGAGTTATTGGAATCGGCTATAACACTTGATAAGCGCATTCTCATTGTTGGTGATTTTGATGCTGACGGCGCAACAGCCAGTGCTGTTGCAGTTAAAGCGTTACGCTTAATGGGTGCGAAGCAAGTGGACTTTCTTGTACCTAATCGCTTTAAGCACGGTTACGGGCTTAGTACGGAAATTGTCTTAGAGGCCAAAACAGAGAAAGCCCCTGATTTGATCATTACTGTTGATAACGGCATTTCTAGCAATGAAGGCACTCAGTTAGCGCGCTCACTTAATATTGATGTCATTATTACCGATCATCACTTACCGGGCCGTGAGCTGCCAATAGCAAACGCCATCATTAATCCCAATATGGATGGTTGTGACTTTCCATCAAAAAATTTAGCCGGTGTTGGTGTTTGTTTTTATTTATTTTCTGCACTGAAAACTCATCTTGATAAAACGAACTATTTCAGCGAAAGAAATATTCCCGTCCCAGACTTACGAGAAGTATTGGATTTAGTGGCGCTTGGTACGGTTGCAGATGTGGTGAAATTGGACAGAAATAACCGTATTTTGATTAAAGAGGGGATTGAGCGAATCCGCCAAAAAAAATGTTCTAAGGGCATTCTAGCCATTCTGGAATTAACTAAACGCCCGGTGGAGACATTGCAAGCCTCTGACCTGGGTTTTTCCGTTGCGCCGAGAATTAATGCTGCAGGGCGATTGAGCGATATTTCTCAGGGGATTCGCTGCTTGCTTTCTGATGATATTAACGATGCTAGGCGTTACGCCGCTACGCTTGAGGATTTCAACAAGAAAAGACGTCAAGAGCAAGAGAAAATGCAACTTGAGGCAAATGCTATTGTGGCAAAACAGAGCATTAATGATGAATCATTTGCCATTAGCCTATTTGATGAAGGCTGGCACGAAGGTATTGTAGGTATTGTTGCTGGAAAAATCAAAGAAGATTATCAGTGCCCTTGCGCTATTTTTGCCAAATCTGGGGAGCTGCTTAAAGGCTCTATTCGTTCTATTCCTGAAGTTCATGTGAAAGATTTACTTGATTTAATGGACAGAAACACCCCGGGATTGATTGAGAAATTTGGCGGTCATGCGATGGCGGCAGGTTTGACAATTAAGCCTGAAAATTTTGAGTTATTCCAAAAAGGATTCTCTGAAGCTGTTAATAGGCATTTAAATGGCGAAAAACCGAGCGTTGAGTTATTAACGGATGGCGTTCTTAATGCTTGCGAGATGACGTTAAGTAATGCCAGATTATTGCAATCCGCCGGACCTTGGGGGCAAGGTTTTGAGGAGCCAATCTTTTATGGTGATTTTGAACTTGTTGAGCAAAGAATCGTTGGTGAAAAACACCTTAAATGCACACTAAAGCAAGTGGGTGACTCGCGAATATTTGAAGGAATTGCCTTTTTTCAAGACAAACTCAAAGACAAAAAAGCACAAATCGCGTACAGACTCAACGTTAATCATTTTCGCGGTGTTGACTCCTTGCAGTTGATGATTCAATCTATAGAGCAGAATTCCGTTTAATTTTTTTCGGAAATCCTACCGAGTATCATTTCATTACCAGCGCTTGGGTTAGAAGGCACATTGAACGCTAGAGCCAGGGAAACAACAGCCATAGCGGCGCCAGCGTAAAAGACGAACTGATAAGATTGAAGCCAGATTATGCCAAAAGTTACCGGTATAAAAACAGCGGCAATATGATTAATGGTAAATGATACGCCCGCACTAGAGGCGAAATCTTTGGGGTCGGCAATTTTTTGGAAATACGTTTTTTGAGCGATAGCCATTGCGAAAAAGAAATGATCAAGCAAGTACAGGCCAACAGCAATCTTCGGATCTTGGGTTATTGCGTAACCGATAAAAACAATGATCAGACCAAGATACTCTATTACTAAAGCTTTACGCTCGCCAATTCTTCCAATGAATCTGCCAATTCTAGGTGCTAGTGGAATTTTAATAAAGGCGTTTAATAAGAAAAGTATTGATATTTCAGCGACACTAAAGCCAAACTTTTCAACCATTAGAAAACCGGCAAATACAACAAAAATTTGCCTTCTAGCGCCACCCATAAACTGCAGAGCGTAATAAAGCCAATAGCGACGTCTTAAGACGATTTTCTTGGTTTGTTCGACGTGTTGCGGCAAGTCATCAAAATAACGCCAGCAGAATATTGCGATTAGAATTGTAATGCAGCCACCCGCCAAATAAACCCAGAGATAATCCAGCCCCACAAATTCAAATAATAGCCAAACCGTGCCAAAGGCGACTATCGATGCCGCTGAACGAGTGGCAATGATTTTTCCGAAAAATTCAGCACTTTTGTCTTTATCGATCCATTGCAGTGTCAGGGAATTAGAAATGGTTTCAAGATAATGAAAACCGATTGACATCAGAATGGTGGTGGCGTAGAAGGCCGTATTGGTTGGAAGGAAACCCGTGAGCGCAGTGCCAATTCCTAACAATATCAGAGAAATAAAGGCCATCTTTTGCTCTTTAATGAAAAGCAATACAAAGATAATGGTGAAAGCCAAGAATCCTGGGATTTCTCTTAGGCTTTGGAGGATGCCGATTTCTGAGCCGTCAAAGCCAACTTTTTCGATAGCAAAATTATTGAGTAAGTTGAGCCAAATGGCAAAGCTCATGGAGCAGCCAATTGTTATCAATAGTATTAGTAATTCGCCAGATTTTCGATTCATCTTCATCGCTCAACAATATACCTTGAAATTGCAATATGAATCATCAGCTTAAAGTCTTAATTTTGCTGAGATATTTAAGCTCTGCAAGGTAAAATAACGCTTTTGTTTTTTGATTTATTGGTTATGCCAAACATTACATTACCCGACGGTACAGTAAAAACTTTTGACGAGTCTTTAACGGTTGCGCAAGTGGCATCATCTATTAGTTCTGGTTTGGCAAAGGCCGCATTTGCAGGCGAGGTGGATGGCGTGATGGTTGATACGTCATACTTAATTTCTGAAGACGTTAGTTTGGCTATTATTACTGGCAAAGATGAGCAAGCTCTTGAGGTGATTCGCCATTCAACGGCACACCTATTGGCGCAAGCCACACAGCAACTTTATCCCGACGCGCAAGTAACGATTGGCCCGGTTATTGATAAAGGCTTCTATTACGATTTCGCCTATAAAGACGGCTTCTCAGAGCAAGATTTGGCAAAAATTGAGAAAAAAATGAACGCTATCGTCAAGCAAAATTTGGTGATTGAGCGCATTGAAATGTCAAGAAATGATGCAATTGCTTTATTTGAATCAAAAGGCGAGAGCTATAAGGCTGAGATTATTACCTCTATTCCAGAAGATGAGGTGTTGTCACTTTACAAACAAGGCGATTTCATTGATCTTTGTCGCGGACCTCACGTACCTTCAACCAGTAAATTAAAAGCTTTCAAATTAATGAGTTTGGCTGGCGCATACTGGCGTGGTAATTCCAACAATGAAATGCTGCAACGTGTTTATGGCACCGCTTGGGAAAACAAAGCCGATCTTGAAGATCACCTGCACAAATTGGAAGAGGCGCAAAAAAGAGATCATCGTAAAATTGGTAAAACACAAGATTTATTCCACACTCAGGAAGAAGCACCAGGTATGGTGTTTTGGCATCCAAAAGGGTGGACGCTGTATCAAATTATTGAACAACACATGCGCCAAGTCTTTAGAGATAATGATTACCTTGAAGTGAATACACCTCAGGTTATTGACCGTAAACTTTGGGAAAAATCAGGCCATTGGGATAAGTTTGGCGACGCAATGTTTACCACGTCAAGTGAGAATCGTGAATACGCGATTAAGCCAATGAATTGTCCTGCTCATATTCAGATTTACAATCATGGTTTAAAATCTTACCGTGATTTGCCACTGCGTTTAGCGGAATTTGGCTCGTGTCATCGTAATGAGCCATCGGGCACTTTACACGGCATTATGCGTGTGCGCAATTTCGTTCAAGATGACGGACATATTTTCTGTACTGATGAGCAAATTCAAAGTGAAGTCTCTAGTTTTATTGATTTAACTTTTCGTGTTTATGAGCATTTTGGCTTTGACAATGTTGATATTAAACTTTCAACGCGTCCAGAAAATCGCGTAGGCTCTGATGCCGTTTGGGATAAAGCCGAAGCAGCACTTGCTGAGGCATTGGATAATAAAGGTATTGATTACGAATTACAAGAAGGTGAAGGTGCTTTTTACGGCCCGAAAATTGAATTTGTACTGAAAGATTGCCTAGATCGTGAATGGCAGTGTGGCACTTTGCAGGTGGATTTTTCAATGCCAGAACGGCTCGATGCGCAATATATTGCTGAAGATGGCTCAAAGCAAACGCCGGTGATGTTGCATCGTGCTATTGTTGGCTCATTGGAAAGGTTTGTTGGTATTTTGATTGAACATTATGCAGGCGCCTTTCCTTCGTGGCTTGCGCCAATTCAAGCTGTTATTTTGAATATTTCGGAAAAACAGAGCGATTTTGTTAAAAATGTTGAACAAAAGCTAAAAAAACAAGGACTTAGAGTCATTTCAGACTTGCGAAATGAGAAGATAGGCTTTAAAATACGCGAGCACTCAATGCAACGCTATCCGTATATCTTGGTTGTAGGTGATCGAGAAATGGAGAATGGCGAAGTTGCAGTGCGTAAACGTGGCGGCGAAGACTTGGGTTCGATGTCTGTCGAAGCGTTTGTAAAATTATTAAATGAGACACCTTAGGAGTAATTATTAAAAGACCACATAAGATAACCACGCGAATTAACCAGCACATTAAAGTACCACAAATACGTGTGATTGGTAGCGAGGGCGAGCCGATTGGCATTATTAGTACAAGCCAAGCGAAAGAAATGGCGAGTGATGTCGGATTGGATTTAGTCGAGGTTTCTCCAAACGCTGACCCACCTGTTTGTAAAATCATGGACTTTGGTAAGTTTCAGTACGAACAAAAGAAGCAGCAAAACGAAGCCAAGAAGAAGCAAAAGAAAACTCAAGTTAAAACCATTAAATACCGCCCAGGAACTGAAGAGGGAGATTATCAAATTAAATTTAGGAATTTGACCAAGTTTTTAGAAAATGGCGATAAGGTTAAGGTAAGTATTTGGTTCCGAGGTCGTGAAATGCAACACCGTGAACTGGGCATGAAAATGCTTGATAGAATCGAATCAGATTGTGAAGAATTTGCCAATGTTGAACAGAAGGCAAAAATGGAGGGTCGTCAGCTAGGCATGATGCTGGCACCCAAATCAAAAAAGAAGTAACAAAACATTAAATTAGGCTGTGTTATTCAGTCTTGGTGTATACAGAACATACTGTTTACGACTGAATGCCTTGCCTAATTGACGTTTTATTGCTTCTTTGAATATCAAACCATTCGCAGGAATGGTTAAATATGTCTAAATAAGACAAGGAGTAAATTATGCCAAAGTTAAAAACCAATAGAGGTGCTGCAAAGCGCTTCAAAAAAACCGCCAATGGCGGTTATAAATGTAAACACTCGCACTTACGTCATATCTTGACTAAGAAGAGTACTTCTAGAAAGCGTGCACTGCGTGCCGCCGATACCATTGAGAAGGCAGATGTGCCAATGGTTAGAAAAATGTTACCTTACAGCTAAACTAGGAGTATACCCATGGCAAGAGTTTCAAGAGGTGTGCAGGCGCACGCCAGACATAAAAAAATACTAAAAAAAGCGAAAGGTTATTACGGAGCTCGCTCTAGAGTCTATCGTGTTGCTAAGCAAGCCGTTATTAAAGCCGGCCAATATGCTTATCGTGATCGTCGTCAAAGACGTCGTCAGTTCCGTCGTTTATGGATTGTGCGTATTAACGCAGAAGCGCGAAACAATGGTTTAAGCTACTCAGTACTTATCAATGGTTTGAATAAAGCCGGTATTGAAATTGATCGTAAAGTACTCTCAGACATTGCGATTTTCGACAAAGCGGCTTTCGCAAAAATTGCTGACCAAGCTAAAGCAGCGCTGGCTCAGCAGTAAAACCAATTAAAGCCTACTGCTAAAAGTGGTAGGCTTTAACCAAAACTTCACAAGATTTTGATTAATACCATTCTCACCAGCGCAGAGCAAGCCATTGCTAACGCAAATGACCTTAAAGACTTAGATGATGTAAGAGTGCATTTTTTGGGTAAAAAAGGTGAGTTAACGGCGTTATTAAAAGGTCTTGGTAAGCTCTCGAAAGAAGAGCGCCCTAAAATGGGTGAGGCTATCAATCAAGCAAAGGTTGAAGTTCAGGCGTTAATAGAGTCTCGTAAAGAGGCGCTCGAATTAATTGCACTGGAAAAGCGCCTTTTAAGTGAAAAAATAGATGTAACCCTACCGGGCAGAAATGTCGACAAAGGTGGCTTGCATCCCATTACCCAAACACTCAACCATATTCAAAAAATCTTTGCAAAAAGCGGCTTTGAGATTGCAACAGGTCCAGAAATTGAAGATGATTTCCATAATTTTAGCGCCTTAAACATTCCTGAGCATCATCCCGCTCGTGCGATGCACGACACTTTTTATTTTGATGCTAATACTGTTTTAAGAACGCACACCTCTCCTGTTCAAATTCGAACGTTGGAGAAACAAAAGCCTCCGGTGCGCGTGATTGCGCCTGGACGTGTTTATCGTTGCGATTCAGACGTTACTCATACGCCGATGTTTCATCAGGTTGAGGGGTTGATCGTTGACGAAGAGGCGAGTTTTGCCCAATTAAAAGGTCTATTGATTGATTTCTTAAGAGCGTATTTTGAGAAAGAAGATCTTAAAGTAAGATTCAGACCATCATATTTTCCATTTACTGAGCCTTCGGCTGAAGCCGACATCGAGTGTGTGATTTGCGCTGGAGACGGTTGTCGAGTTTGCAAGAAAACTGGCTGGCTTGAAGTGCTTGGCTGTGGCGTGGTTCATCCCAACGTATTAACAGCTGTCGATATTGATCCTGAAGAGTTTTCAGGCCTTGCCTTTGGTATGGGTGTTGAGCGCTTAGCAATGCTTAGATACGGCGTCAATGATCTTAGGTTGTTCTTCGAAAATGATATTCGTTTCCTTAATCAGTTTTAGGTTGGGTATTAGATGAATATTTCAACAACATGGCTAAGAGAGTGGGTTAATCCAGACGTTACTGACGAAGTTTTAGCCGAAAAGCTTACCATGGTTGGTCTTGAAGTGGACGGCATTGCGCCAGTTGCACCTCCGTTCGATGGCGTTGTGGTTGGTCAAGTGGTCAGTTGCGAAAAGCATCCCGATGCCGATAAACTCAGCCTTTGCCAAGTGAATATTGGTCAGAGCGATAATCTGCAAATTATTTGCGGCGCGCCGAATGTTAGGCAAGACCTTAAGGTGGCTGTCGCTACGGTTGGCTCAAAATTACCGGGCGGCTTAAAAATCAAAAAAGCCAAATTACGTGGCGTTGAGTCTTATGGCATGCTTTGCTCGGAAACAGAGCTGGGTATTTCAGATTCACACGACGGTATTATGGAGTTATCAGCTGATGCACCCTTGGGTGAAAGCATCAGAACACACCTTGATCTAGACGATAAAATTATTGAATTAGATATTACCCCAAACAGAGGCGATTGCTTCAGTGTCTTGGGCGTTGCTCGTGAGGTTTGTGCAAGTTACGATTTAACCATGCCTTCACCTTCATTTAAAGCTGATGAAAAAGGTCATGCAGACTTTGCCACAAAAGTTGCGAACACCAAGGCTTGCCCTAAGTATTTAACGCGCGTTATTAAGGGTATTAATAACACGGTTGAAACACCCCAGTGGATGGCACAAAAACTAAAACGTGCCTCACAACAAACGCATTCGCCTGTGGTTGATATTACCAACTACGTTTTATTAGAGCTAGGCCAACCAATGCACGCATTTGATCTGCAAAAGATTGACGGTGGCATTAACGTTAGAATGGCGAAAAAGGGCGAAGAGCTTGAATTACTTAACGAGCAAACTGTGAGCCTTAGAGAAGACACTCTAGTGATTGCAGATAACAACTCTGCGATTGCTATGGCAGGTGTGATGGGCGGTATGTCAACAGCCACACAAACCGAATCTAGTGAAATATTATTTGAAAGTGCATTTTTTGAGCCGGTTTCAATGGCCGGTGTTGCCAGATCTTACGGCCTTCATACCGAGTCATCATTAAGGTTCGAGCGCGGTGTTGATTTTAATTTACCGCATCTTGCCTTAGAGCGAGCTACGCAGCTTGTTTTAGAGATTTGCGGTGGTGAAGCCTCACCAATTAATGAATGTATCGACGAGGCTCAATTGCCAAATATTGAACCCATTACAATCACCCTAGAAAAGATTTCCAAGGTGCTTGGTTTTGAGTTGGAATTTGACTGGGTTGAGGCTAAATTTGTCGCTCTTGATTTTGAAATCGTCGAAACAACTGTCAATTCGTTGACAATTGTACCACCGAGTTTTCGTTTTGATATTCGTATCGTCCCCGATCTTATTGAAGAACTTGCAAGGCTCTACGGCTATGATCGTTTACCGGTTAAAAGCCTAACATTGGACGCCAATATAGCATCGGCCTCTCAGGCAAGCGTTGACGCTTACGACATTGCTCAAGCTTTGGTTAATAGAGGCTATCAAGAGGCGATTACTTACAGTTTTATTTCAAGTGAGTATCAACAGTTGATCGATCCTAGTGCTAAGAAAATTACACTAACCAACCCAATCTCTGAAGATATGTCCGTGATGCGCTCAAGTCTTTGGCCTGGATTATTGCAAACGATTGAATCTAATGCGCGTCGTGGTCATCACAATGCTCGGTTTTTTGAATCGGGTCTGTGTTTTGGTGGTATTGCTGCCGAGGACCAAGTGCAAAAAATTGCTGGTGCTATTACAGGCAATCGTCACTCTGCCCAGTGGGCGAGTGAGTCGAAAGCCTTGGACTTTTTTGACGCTAAGGCAGACGTAGAATCACTGCTTGCACTCGGCGGTACTGAAGTCTCTTTTGAGGTCGGTGAGCATCCAGCACTACAAAATGGACAAACAGCAAAAATTGTAAAAAACGGCAACACCATTGGTTACTTAGGTGCACTGTCTCCAATCCTTCAGAAAAAACTGTCGTTGCCAAAAGTGTATTTATTCGAGCTTGTGCAGGCACAATGTCAGCAAGGTGAGATTGCTAGTTATAAGGTTTTTTCATCGTTCCAAGCCTCGCAACGCGATATTGCTTTGGTGCTGAAAAAAGAAATACAAGCGTCCGATCTTATTAAGGCAATTAAAGACCTTAAACAAGAATACCTAATTGATGTGGGCATTTTTGATGTCTATGAAGGTGAGCACATTGAGCCTGGTAAAAAGAGTGTTGCGTTGAATTTGAGTTATCAGTCTAATGAGGCCACGTTAACGGACGAACAATTAAATCAAAGCGTTGATGAAATACTCAGCCATTTACAAACCGAGTTTTCTGCTCATCTACGATAAATGAGATCTTTGTATGAATAGTTTTAAAATTTGCTGAGAACTAAAAGTGAATAAAAATAGGGTAAAAATTTGCATTTAATAGTTTAGCTATTGATAAGAATTTTTGTACTATTTTTAACTTTTTTAGACTCAGCCCTTTGGGGTAATGGATTTTTTCCATTTTCCTATGTTAAATTTCATCCCTAGATAACAAGTAGAGTTTCAAAAATTATGCCTTGTAAAATGAAAAAAATCTTATTATCAAATTCAAAAATATTCATACAAAGGTCTCAACTATGTCATTGACAAAACAAGATATTGCCAACGCTCTCGTTAAAGAAACCAGTTTCACGCAAACTCAGGCACTGGAGCTAACTAATGAGTTTTTTGATCAAATTACGCAGCAGTTAGGTAGAGGTGAGAATGTGAAATTATCAAGTTTTGGTAATTTTGTTATTCGTGAAAAATCAGCGCGTCCAGGTCGGAATCCAAAGACGGGTGAAGAGGTGGTGATTAGTGCAAGAAAAGTTGTTACCTTTAAAGCGGGCCCCAAACTCAAGAAGTTAACGCAAGAGGGCTAAGATCTACTCATTGACTGCACACACACCCGCAAGTGATGCAAGTTCAAGATAACAGCATCTGTTTTTGTTGTGTTGTTTTGAATTATTCTGATATAGCCGACACACCCAAAGGGCACAAGTGATGATGTGTGCTGTTGACCAAGATTATCAGAATCAATAGTATTGGGTTATTACTCGGAGATAGCACTCATAAAACCCCTAAGCGTCAGCATTGCTGTGTGAATTTCCCCCCACAACTGTTTCTCGTCGACTTTGTCGTCACTATTATGACTGATTAGTTTCGGCTGGTAATCATTGTCTAAGGAGAATGAGGTGTAGGTATAGCTCATCATTTCATCATCGCTAGAATTTGAACCTTGAGCCAAATAGACGTCATAAATTGCATCTTCATCAATGGTGTCACTATTAACAAAAAGTAAGGTGTTGGCAAAATGCAAAAGCAATCTTTTGGCCGGACACTCACTGGCTTTTTTCATTGGCACTTCGCCACTGTTCATGGAGTTGATAATTTGTTGCTGGTGCTCTTCTGGCAATTGAATGTATTTGGTGTCATCGTACTGACTAATGTCATTGCAAGCACCACTCTCGATGATGTATTCGTTTAGTTCTTTAAGCATAGGTTTTTTAAGTTTTTATATGAATGTCTTATTGGGATTTTTGACGATATTTTATTTGATAAATATCAAACATGGTGATTGCCATTGCAGCAATAATTGGGCCGATGAATAGACCTAGAATGCCAAACTGAATAATGCCTGCAAGTGTAGAAAGCACAGTAACAAGTGTGTGATTAAGTGCACTGGCATGATTCATTTTACTTGCCAGTTTCTGAATAATTACCGGTCGCAGGAAATTATCAATCAGTGTGCCCGCAAGCACCGCGCCGAAGAACAGAATGATAAACGCATTTGCGCCCTCGCCAATGGCAAAAAGATACAATACGAGAGGCAGCCAAACCAGCAACCCACCGAGTATGGGGATAAATCCAGCCAGCGCCATGGCAACACCAAAGAACAAAGGTGGCATGCCGATTAGGCTAACACCAATAGCAAAAACCAAGCCCTGCAATACAGAGATAATAAAAACACTACCAACCAAAGTGACCGAAAGACCAGAGAACTGCTTCAATAAAATGTTGTTAAGGTGATTGTTCATTGGTGAAAGGGTTTTAATTTTGTCAACCAGTGAGGCGCCGTCAATGTAGAAGTAGTAGAGCGAGAAAATGCTTAGAATAACAAAGAATATAAATTGACTCGAAAGGGTGACAATGCTTTTCAACATCGAAACAGCAAAGTCTTTGGAGGTGATAATAATAGCTTCAAGGTTGTTCTTGAGTGCACTATCAATTAACTCTCGAACAGCGTCAGGTAGCGCCAAGCCGATGATTGTTTGATCAACAAGTCTTTGTACTTCTGACAGTTGAAAGTTATCTTGCAGTGTACGTATCATGCCACTTATTTCGATTCCGCCGACCAACATCAGATAGCTTAAGGGCAAGATTAATAGCACTGTGACAGACAATGTCATGATTAAAGCAGCCCTGCGTTTTGAGCTTTTTACTGACAAACGACAATAAATGTTGTAACTGGTGATACTGATTAATAAAGATAAAAACAACGCCGGTAAAAAAGGCGTAAACAACCAAACAAGTGCCGCTGTTGATATTCCCAGCAAGGTCAAAATAAAGCCGTCTTCGTGTTTATTCATTTTGACTTCGCTCATTTATTCTCCAGTTATATAATGAGATTATTATCACTTAACAAATTTTAAAATGGTTCTTGTAAAAGTCTCACAACAGAATAAGCTACTTCTTCGTAGGGATGAGATGCTTTCATTGCTCTAACGACTTGGTCAATGTGGTCGTCATCGCAAACCATTTCAATTTTAACCTCTGGCAAAACTACTAGCTGGTTTAACATGCCAATGGCTGGGTTAGCAGTTTGTATCGGTATAAATTGTCCAATACCCTCGGTTTGCCAAGCACAATGACTGTAGTTATTAACCTTGCCAGCGCCGGCTTTAAACATCGCAGATTTTACGGATTCAGCGTTGTTTTCTGGTGTGTAAAAACTAATTTGAACCATTGAAAATTCCCTTGAGACAGTCTTGTCTTTCTTGCTTGTCCATTCGCTCTATGGCATATCTTAAAGTAGTTCTTGGAAGTTGTGCGTAGTTCTGTTTTAAAAATTGCTTAACAAGTGCGGCATCACGTTTATAAACCTCTCTTAACATCCAGCCGGTTGCTTTGTGAATCAAGTCCTGTTTATCGTCAAGCAGTGATTGACTGATTTGAAGGGTGGGCTTAAAACAATTGTTTTTGATAAATGCAAAAGTGGAAATAATTCCGATTCGACGCGTCCACAAATTCTCAGAATACGCATAATTCTGTAAAATTTCAGTCTTATTCGGTTTATCACAAAGATAGTTTCCCACTATATTTGGCGCAGTGGTGTCGACCAAATCCCAATTATTAATCGAAGCAAAATTTGCTGAATAAAACTCATAAATTTTGCGATGATCGCCTTTTGGGTATTGGTACACTAGAATAATTAGACCGCAAAGACGCACCTCGTGAATAGGGGACTTTAGTAGTATCGAGATAGTGTCAAAAGACACTTGCTGATGATATTGTTTGGCAATTTTGCGTAAGTCTGGCATGCGTACGCCGAAAAATTGATCACCATACCCGTATTGCCCTTTTTCGGTTTTGAAAAACCATTCATTGGTTTTTCGACGCTCTTCTGTAGCAAATGATTTTAATTCTGCAATTATTTTATTAGCACTCATCAGCTATACTATTCATTTTAATTGAGGATAAGAAACCTTTGACCAGCTATGTTACATTTTAGTGTTTAATAGTTGACATTAGTTAGTCAAAAGTTTCTTTAAATGCATGCAAACAGCTTATTTTGCCGGCGGGTGTTTTTGGTGTATGGAGGCGATTTTTCAACGTATTAATGGTGTTGAGAATCTTATCAGTGGCTATTCTAATGGCGATACTGAAAATCCTACCTACGAAGAAATATGCACTGGTCAAACCGGCCATGCCGAAGTTTTAAAAATTGACTTTGATGAGTCTCTGATTTCCTATTCGGACTTATTGAAAGTATTTATTGAAGTGCACGATCCAACCAGCCTTAATCAACAAGGTGGTGATGTTGGTACTCAGTATCGCTCAGCTGTATTTTATACTGACGCCTTGCAAAAAGAGGTGGCACAAGCCGTAATTAGCGGTATTACCGATGCAGTAACAGAGGTTAGTCCTTTAAGTGTGTTCTATGATGCAGAAGGGCACCACCAAAATTATTATAATGACAATCAAAACCAGCCGTATTGTCGACTGGTGATATTACCTAAAATTCAAAAGTACTTTACATAGCCTAACTTGAATAAAGATTACAAATGAAAGACAAAGAACTGCTGCGTTATTCGCGTCAAATCATGTTGCCTCAAGTCGATATTGATGGCCAGCAAAAACTAATCGACTCGAGTGCAATGATTATTGGCATGGGCGGCCTTGGTTCGCCAAGCGCTTATTATCTTGCTGCAGCCGGTGTTGGGCATTTAATCATTGCTGATTTTGATCAAGTGGAGCTGTCAAACTTGCAACGTCAAATAATCCACAGCACAGCAGATATTGGTAAAGACAAAGTTGACTCCGCAAAAGAAACCTTAACGGCGTTAAATCCCGAAATTAAAGTCACAACAATCAAAGAGCTAACCGCAGAAAACTTGATGTCTCTTGTGTCACACGCAGATATTGTTCTCGATGGTACCGATAATTTCAAATCTCGTTTTGCTATTAATAAGGCTTGTGTTGCAGCTAAAACACCCTTGGTATCGGCAGCGGTTATCCGCTTCGAAGGCCAACTGTCGGTGTTTAAAGGCTATGAGGTTGATCAACCTTGTTATCAATGTCTATATTCTGCAGAGGGTGGAGATACAGAGAACTGTGTTGAAAATGGTGTTTTAGCTCCAGTTGCGGGCATACTGGGTACGATGCAAGCCTTGCAAGCCGTCAAAGTATTACTGAATCTTGGTGAGCAATTGAGCGCTGAATTAATGTTGGTTGATGCGCTTGATTTAAGCTTTCGAAAAGTTAAAATTTCTAAAGATAGTCAATGCCCAATTTGCAACTAGCCCAACCCTAAATGCCTGAAATTGTTCAAGTAAGTAGCTTTAATGACTTAGAAGTCATTAAAGCTTTATTTTGTGAATATCAACAAGAGCTTGATACAGATCTTTGCTTTCAAGGATTTAGGCAAGAGTTAAACTTTGCCAGACGAATACGCTTTACCTAATGGTTGATTATTTTTAATTCAGGAAAAAACCGAGGCGATTGGCTGTGTTGCGCTTAAATCTGCTGGTAATAATCAATGTAAAATGAAGCGTTTATACGTTAGACTCCAATCTCGTGGACAGCATTTTGGTCGGCTATTGATTACTAAGTTGATAGATACAGCACGTGACATCGGCTATTCAGCAATGCGCTTTGAAACACTTTCTCATTGGGTATCGGCTATTTCACTGTACCGACAATTGGGTTTTGTTGTTAGTAAGTCAACTTATCAGCAAGAGGATCTGCATCTTGTTTTTTAGAACTGAAATGCATTAATCAACCCTATATTATTGGCTTGAAAGATCAATTTCAGCAGGTAAAATATCGCATATTCGGGGCGTAGCGCAGTCTGGTAGCGTACTTGACTGGGGGTCTCAAAGAGTGTTTAGTCTCTTGTGAGGCAACTCTCCAAATAATTTATTTAAATCCCTTACAAAACAATGACTTATAACTTCATATAAGTACAAACCTCATCGACTAATAATAGTCAAAGTAAGGTCATTCTATACCTTTTTAAAGGGGTAAGTGTACATATCTGTACACAAAAACAGGGTTTTGAATGAAGAAGAGGGGCCCCC
>JBBWVS010000026.1:0-8954 GCA_050256335.1 Gammaproteobacteria bacterium
TTTTCAATGCGCTGCGAAAATACCTTGGCAGACTCACTTTGAATCAATGTATCTGGATCCTCACCATCAGGCAAAAGCAAAAACTTAATCATCAAGCCTGCAGTCATTACTGGCAAGGAAATTTGCAACGCCTTCCACGCCGCCGCCCTGCCTGCCTTGTCACCATCAAAACAAAAAACAATGGTGTCGGTCGCCCTTGATAGGGTTTGTAGGTGGGCTGGTGTGGTTGCCGTTCCCAGTGTGGCAACGGCTGTCGTTATTCCATGTTGATGAAGGGCAATAACATCCATATAACCCTCTACAACCAATATGTAATCAATTGTCCGAGAATGTTTACGGCAATGGTAAAGGCCGTACAATTCCTTTGATTTTGAAAATAATGGCGTCTCTGGCGAGTTTAAATATTTTGGATTATCCTTATCTGAGAGCACTCGCCCACCAAAACCAATAACATTGCCTTTGGCATTATGAATAGGAAACATTAAGCGGTCACGAAAGCGATCGTAATAATCGCCCTCTTTGTCTTTTTTTGCAACCAACATGCCAAGAGTATCCAAATCGACAAGCTTCTCACTATCGGTTTTATGATGCTCATGCAAATTATTCCAACCGGGTGGTGCGTAACCCAGCTCAAATCTCTTAGCTATAGCGCCAGTTATGCCACGTTTTTTGGCGTAATCAACGGCACGCGTTTTGGCGGCAGAGCTCTTTAATTGTGCTTGGTAATAATCACTCACCTCAATCATCAACTCGTTGTAACGCTTAAAACGTGTATCAACGGGTTTAACATTTTGGTCATAAACTACTGAAATACCAGATTCTGATGCCACTGTTTCAACGGCTTCAACAAAGTCTAAATGGTCAAATTTCTTGATAAAGTCAATGGCACCCCCACTTTCGCCACAGCCAAAACAATGAAAAATCTGCTTGTTCGGCACAACAGTAAACGATGGTGTCTTCTCTTCATGAAAAGGGCAGCAGGCTTTATAGTCTTTACCTGCCTTTTTTAAAGGCACACGTTTATTAATTAGACCGACAATATCTACTCTATCAGACAAATCATTGATAAAATCTCTGTCAATAAATGGCATAAGTTTAGCCGCAATAACTACGTGAAAATCCCCTCATTTTAATGATGAGACCTATATATAAATGATAAATACTGATTTTTTTCAGCCAAAATATCTACCAACTTGGATATTAATCCTACTGATGAAGATTGGCGTCTTTATTCCGTTTAGAGTGCAAGTTTTTCTAGGAAGAAACATGGGAAAGCTATTCTACCCCTTGTTCTCAAGGTTTAGAAAAATAGCAATCATCAATATTCAACAATGCTTTCCTGAGAAAAGTAAAGATCAAGTGGCTGCCTTAGTGAAAAAAAACTTTGAGTCTATTGGTGTGAGTTTTTTTGAAACGGCAAATGCTTATTACGCTGCTGACAAAAAAATTCAAAAAATGTTGACGATTGAAAACGAACACCACTTGACAGGCGCAATGAAAAACAAAGGCGGTGTCATCATACTATGCTCCCACTTTATGCCACTAATGCTTGGTAGTCGTGCGCTATCGCTAAAACACTCCATTGCCAACATCTACCGCCCACAAAACAACCGTTTATTTGACAAAATAATGGTCAAAGGTCTAACCAATGGTGGCGGTACAATGATCAAAAATACCGACACAAAGGCAATGGTTAAAGCCATCAAAAATGCATTGCCTATCTGGTACGCACCTGACCAAGATTTGGGTGCTAGAGGTAGTGTATTTGCACCATTATTCGGTATTCAAGCGGCAACGATTACTGCCACTTCCCGCCTCGCTAAAGGCAACAACACTGCAGTTATTCCCTACTCTTTCATTAGGACCGATAAAGGCTACCTGATGTCTTTCTCTGCACCACTTCAGGATTACCCCAGTGGTGACTTAGTAGAAGATGCACACAAAACCAATCAAATATTAGAGGCTCAAATAAGAAAA
The DNA here is from genome assembly GCA_050256335.1 of Gammaproteobacteria bacterium. Classification (GTDB taxonomy): domain Bacteria; phylum Pseudomonadota; class Gammaproteobacteria; order PS1; family Pseudothioglobaceae; genus Pseudothioglobus. Next base: position 1,978 of record JBBWVS010000026.1, read on the forward strand.
AATCCTGAACAATACCTGTGGATTCACCGTCGATTTAAGACCCGCCCAGAAGGCGAAGGGGAGTTTTATCCGGATATTTAATATTTTCATTCAAGCAAGAGTAAAATGGTTGGAATTAGCGTATAATTCGCGACTTAATTTTGACTAAATGAGTTATTTAACTATGTCTATCGATACACAAGCGATTATTAAAGAATACCAAAAAGACGAGAACGACACGGGCTCGACTGATGTGCAAGTTGCATTATTAACAGCACGCATCAAACATTTGACTGAACATTTTAAGACGCACAATAAAGACCATCACTCAAGAAGAGGTCTATTGCGCCTTGTATCTCAACGTAAAAAATTATTGTCTTACATTAAAAGCAATAACATTGCTGGTTACGTCAATTTAATTTCACGTCTAGGCCTTAGAAAATAAAAACTTTAGACGTGACAATAAAAGCCTCATTTTTGGGGCTTTTTTATCGCCTATTGCTTTAAAGGTCTCTTAAAATAGCAGTATGGAACTCTCACCTACTTATCAAAAAATATCAGACCTTTCTGAGCGCACAGTGGCTTTATCTAATCACCTGCAATTGGAGGAGAAGCAAGGCCGACTGGAAGAGGTGTTGCGTGAACTGGAAAACCCAGATATCTGGTCTAACCCAGAAGAAGCGCAAGCTCTTGGTAAGGAAAAAACCCAACTCGAAAATATTTGCAATACTTTTAAAAAAGCCTCAGCAATTCTTGCTGATGCTGACGAATTGCTTGAAATGGCAGAGGCGGAAGATGATAGCGATACAGTAGACAGTGTCATTACCGATTTGGCTGATGTTGAAACGGATATTGCAGCGTTAGAGTTTCAAAGAATGTTCAGTGGCGAGATGGATCAAAACTCCGCCTTTCTTGATATTCAATCTGGCTCTGGTGGCACCGAAGCACAAGACTGGGCAGAAATGTTATTACGCATGTATTTACGCTGGGGTGAAAAACACCAGTTTAAAGTAAAACTAATGGAAGTCTCTGCTGGAGAGGTCGCTGGTATCAAGTCTGCCACTATTCATTTTGATGGTGATTACGCCTTCGGCTGGCTCAGAAGTGAAATTGGCATTCATCGCTTGGTGAGAAAATCTCCCTATAACGCCAACGGCAAAAGACACACGTCGTTTTCTTCCGTATTTGTCTCTCCCGAAGTGGATGACAATATAGAAATCGAAATCAATCCTGCTGACTTGCGCATCGACACTTACAGAGCTTCTGGTGCGGGTGGTCAGCACGTAAACAAAACAGAATCCGCTGTTCGCATCACCCACTTGCCAACAAATACCGTTGTCCAGTGCCAAGATGGTCGTTCACAGCATACCAATAAAGACCAAGCAATGAAGCAGCTCAAATCCAAACTTTATGAGCTTGAAATGCAAATACGCAATAGTGAAAAACAAGACCTTGAAGACCTAAAATCGGATATTGGCTGGGGTCATCAAATCCGCTCATATGTGCTTGATCAGTCTCGTATTAAAGACCTTAGAACCGGGGTGGAAAGCAGCAACACCCAAGACGTTCTTGATGGCAATCTCGACCAGTTCATTGTTGCCAGCTTAAAGGCGGGATTATAGTGACACATAAACATTATGACATGATCGCGATTGGCGCTGGTAGTGGCGGGCTTTCTGCTGTTGAACGCGCCAGTGAGTACGGCAAAAAATGCGCAATCATCGAAATGAAAACAATTGGCGGCACCTGTGTTAATGTCGGTTGCGTTCCAAAAAAGGTGATGTGGTATGCGGCCAATGTGGCCGCTACAATCAACAATGCCTCTGGCTTTGGCTTTGAGATAGGCAGTGTTGGCTTCTCCTGGGAGAAGCTAAAGCAAGGCAGAGACAATTACATTAAAGGCATTACCACTTGGTACGGTGGCCATTTACAGTCGCTGGGTATTGATTATATTGAAGGCTTTGGTCAGTTGATAGGTAAAAACACTGTTAGCGTGAATGGTCAGCAAGTTACTGCCGACCACATCGTACTCTCACCGGGCAGTACACCTTTTGTACCCAATATTGAAGGGTGCGAATTTGGCATCACTTCTGATGGTTTTTTTGAGCTAACCGATTTACCAAAAAAAGTAGCCATTGTTGGTGGTGGCTTTATTGCTGTCGAATTGGCAGGTGTACTCAATGCCCTGGGTAGTGACGTCACACTCATTATTCGCTCAGACAACTTGCTGAACGGCTTTGACGCCATGGTTGTTGACACGCTAACCAAAGAATACCTAAAGCAAGGCATTGCTATTGTCAGCAACACTAATATTTCAAAACTCGACAACAACGGCAATGTTCATTGCAACAATGAAGTGCTTGAAGGTTTTGATGAAGTCATCTGGGCGATGGGTCGCTCACCAATGACCAAGAATATTGGACTGGAAACCATTAACCTAACAACCGATAGCAAGGGCTTTATCCAAACCGACAAATACCAACAAACCAACATTAAAGGGATTTACGCCTTAGGCGATGCTACAGGTCGTGCAGCCTTAACTCCAGTGGCTATTGCCGCCGGTAGGCGCCTTTCTGATCGCCTATTTAACGGCATGAGTGATAGGCATCTGAATTATGACAATATCCCGAGCGTGGTGTTTTCTCACCCGCCTATTGGCACTGTTGGTCTCAATGAGAAAGAAGCAAGAGCAAAATTCGAAGACATTAGAATCTATCAATCAAGCTTTACCCCAATGTCAGACGCCCTGCTAAAACATCAAACACAAACAGCATTAAAGTTAATCTGCACAGGTGATGACGAAAAAGTCATTGGCTGTCATATTATTGGCGAAGGTGCAGATGAAATGCTACAAGGCTTTGCCGTAGCAATCAAAATGGGCGCGACCAAATCGCAACTTGACGATACGGTAGCTATTCACCCAACAAGCTCCGAGGAACTAGTAACCTTACGATAATTACTTGCTCTTTTCACTTTGTACAAGGCAAAAAATCCCGTCGTAATTTGTGACTTGATATGTCAATAATTAGTGCATTTCTCGTATTAAAGAAATAATATTTATTTATGTATTGACTCAGATGTTATTTATTCTTATTTTTTCGCCATTCTTTAGGGTTAATCGGTGGCTTGGCAAAAGCCCAGAAACCGCGTTTTTCTTTCCTTGCTAAAATCTCTTCTAATAAATACGTTTCATCATAAGAATAAGCCATGCCATCCAAAACCATTTGTTTGCCGATATTCATTTCTCCTACAAATAATCGGATTAATATCCTATCGTAATAATCAACACCCAGCGGTTTAACAAACAATCTCCCAACAGTATTGTTTAGCAATCTTTGCAAATGCTTTGTCGCCAACTCACCACAACTAATCACAACCCCCCTATGCTTCTCACAAGTCTGATTCCACTCAGGCGTGTCAATACCGGAAATTCTCATTCTAAGTAATGTTCTGTCACTCATTTGCTCTTGATGCTGTTGTGCGACATCGAGAAAACGCAAAATATCAATATTAACGCTGTCACCATCAACAATTACCAGTGGATACTTAGCATCACTTTGAGCACTGACAAGGCCGTAAAATCCAAGTAAAAGACATAAAATAAAAAGTTTCATTATGTACAAAGGCCTCGGTAAAATTGCTTTATTATAAAACAATGCACTAACTATGAGCGCAATAGAGACAATTCAATTCAATGAATCAGGCATGGTGCCAGCGATTGCTCAAGATTATAAAACCGGCGAAATCTTAATGATGGCGTGGATGAATAAAGAGGCATTGACTTTGAGCATCGAACAACAAAGAGTGGTCTATTACTCCAGATCACGCCAAAAACTGTGGTTTAAGGGTGAAGAGTCAGGCCATGTTCAAGAGATCGTCGATATTTATACCGACTGCGACCAAGACGTCATTTTGCTTAAAGTCAAACAAATAGGCGGCATTGCGTGTCACACAGGACGCGCCAATTGCTTTTTCAATAAACTAGAGAATGACGACTGGCGGATTATCGCAGACGTCATTAAAGACCCAAAGCACATTTATTAAGAGACTTCAATGAATATATTAGCAACCTTAGAACAAATCCTAGAACAGCGAAAATCAGCCTCTGCTGATAGCTCTTATGTGTCTTCCTTATACAGCAAGGGCACCGACCAAATCTTAAAAAAGATCGCCGAGGAAACGGCCGAAGTAATAATGGCAACAAAGGACGGAGATAGTGATAAAATCATCTACGAAGTGGCAGACCTGTGGTTTCACACCCTAATTCTGCTGCGTCATAATAATATCGCTTTCAGCGACATTGAAGAAGAGTTAATGCGCAGGTATGGGGTATCTGGCCTAACTGAGAAACTTGGCCGTAAGGTTAAATAACAGGAGAAAAACCCATGGGCATGCCCGGACCACTTGAACTTATCATTATTTTAGTCATCGTAGTACTTGTTTTTGGCGGCAAGCGCCTGAAAAATCTCGGCGGTGATTTGGGCGGCGCAATCAAAGGCTTCAAAAAATCAATGAAAGACGTGAAAGAGGAATCAGTCGAAGACAAAACCGTAAAGACTGATGACATCATTGAAGTCAAAGCTGAAAAAGAAGAAGTGACCAAATAATATTATTTAGTTCTTTTCATACTCAGAGCGTAATCTCTTACTGAGCAATTCTTATGCAGCAAAAAACACTCACTCGCGTTTTTTGGAAAACGCATCCAACGAACAACAACACAAAGGAAAATCATGTTTGATTTTGGTTTTTGGGAGATTGCCATCATTGGCGTTATTATCCTTGTTGTTGTTGGGCCTGACAAAATGCCTGCACTCGCACGTAAAGCCGGCACATACTTTGGTAAAGCGACAAAATTCATGAATAAGATAAAAAGAGAAATTAAAGATGAATTAAACGCCGACGAACTTAAAAAACAACTCAGCCTCAACGACAAAGACTCAACTCTTTCCGATGTAATTAAGGAAGCTAAGAGCAGTCTTGACGATATCAAGAAAGAAGGTGCGGGCATTAAAGATATTTTCAAAGACACTAGCAAAGATTCAACTACCGAAAAAACCAGCACTATTGAAAAATCTAGCCCTGCTGAAAAAGCCAGCACCACTGAGAAAGCTAGCCCTGCTGAAAAAGCTAGCACCACTGAGAAAGCTAGCGATTTTTCGTTGGAGAATTACATAGCTAATGGCCCAACTATTAAAGACAATGATAGCCAATAATGCCAGAAACTAAGAAACAAGAACAAATGTCAATTATTCAGCATTTGGTTGAATTAAGAAACACACTACTACACTCCGTTCTTGCAATTGTGCTATTTTTTGTGGTGCTTTTTCCATTTGCAGACCAAATCTACACATTTATCGCGGCGCCAATTGTGGCAACAATACCGGGCTCAAACCTCATCGCTATTGGTGTTATTTCACCCTTCTTAACGCCGTTAAAAATGGCATTAATCTTGGCTGTATATCTTGCAATGCCGTTCTTACTGTTCAAAATTTGGGCTTTTGTTGCGCCCGCACTCTACAAACATGAAAAACGATTAATCATGCCATTGGTAATCTCCTCTACGATTTTGTTTTATACAGGAATCTTGTTTTCTTTTTATGTTGTATTTCCAGTTATTTTTAGCTTCCTCTCTACGGTAGGTCCATCCGTTGTCAACTTTACTCCCGATATCCAATACTATCTTGATTTTGTTATTAAAGTATCTTTTGCCTTTGGTGTTGCTTTTGAGGTCCCTATTGCGACAATTTTACTCATTATGTTTGGCATAACCACGCCAGAGAAATTGAAAAAGAACCGTGCTTACATAATTGCTGGCGCCTTCGTGCTTGGCATGATTCTAACCCCTCCAGACGTCATCTCACAGGTATTAATCGCAATTCCTATTTGGCTTTTATTCGAAGCGGGATTGCTTTTTTCACCATTATTCAAGGTTCGCAAACGCGATGACATAACTGAGAAAGATGATGATGAGCCAGCCTCGTTCAATTGGCAAGATAAAAAACACAAAGAGAAAATGGATCGGCTCGAGGATGAAATGAATAAACGTGAAAAAGGTGAATAACGCATTGTTACCCTAGATTTTTCGCGGAGTAGTAGCGCATCTAGCAATCCTATTCATTGGAATCTGAAATAATTACGGTAGTTAAAACGAGCTAAGCATTAAAATGAATATTTTCTTGAGGATGTAATAGCGTATTCCGATTATGAACTTTCTTTTTTAGTGCGTAACTCAAGCAGGACGAGCAGTGCTGCTATAGATGAAGAGCTTGAAATAAAAAAAACACCTGCTATCAGTCAGTCTCTACGGCGAATCCATCTCAATAATCTCTAACGCTCTGCGCTTGAGTACCGTTATTCGAAATCATGCAGAAAAGCATGTATTAAAAGAAGTTGGCCTTTCTTACACTGGCTTTATGGTGATGTGGATTCTTTGGGTGTGGGGTGACATGCTTACCACAAAACTCGCTGAAAGTTCAGATGTAGCCAATAGCACCATCACAGACCTATTAAAAACACTTGAAAAAGAGGATATTGTAAGAGAGTGCCGTATGCAGAAGACGGCAGAAAAGTGGTTGTTCACTTAACAAACGACGGCAGAGAAATGATGGGAAAAATCTTCCCAATCTATCACAAGATAGAAGACTTTGCAGTTTCTAATCTCTCAAAAAGAGAATTCAAAGTAACCAGAGACGGGCTCAGAAACATCCTTCATACAATGGAAGAGGTTTCAAAACTGCACGGCGATACCGAATAGTTTACTTTGACAAAATGCTGCAGTGTTTCTGTTCTTTACACTACAGCGCGCGCCATGAAACAACTATAAAGGAGATGTGCTAGATGGACGTCTAGCACGGGGCAATCATTTCAACAAAAAAGACATTATTTCGTAACTAAATATTGTCTTTCTTTTCTCCATAGATTGTTTAAGGAAGTAGTTCAATCTATGAAAAAACTTACAATACAAATATATATTTTCATCCACTTAGTAAAACACTAAA
>JBBWVS010000027.1:0-1601 GCA_050256335.1 Gammaproteobacteria bacterium
GCACAAATCAAAAATACTGAAATTGTTGAAGAGTTAGAGCTTCCTCCGGTGAAAATTCATTGCTCAGTATTGGCTGAAGATGCAATTAAAGCGGCGATTAACGATCTAAAACAAAAAGCTGGATAATTATGGCAATTACCCTTACTAATAAGGCTGCAGAGCGCATGGTTGATTACTTGAGCAACCGTGGTTCGGGTATTGGCGTGCGTCTTTCGGTGCAAACCACAGGCTGCTCGGGCTTAGGTTACAACATGGAATTTGTTGATGGCCTTAACGAAGACGACAGTGTTTTTGAAGACAAAGGCGTGCAAGTCATTGTTGATGCCAAAAGCCTAATCTATATTGATGGTACAGAAGTGGATTACCAAAAAGAAGGCCTCAATGAAGGTTTTGAATTCAACAACCCCAATTCTAAGGCTGAATGCGGTTGCGGCGAGTCGTTCACTGTTTAGTTAGTTCCATTTAGGCTTAAGGTTAGTAGAGTAATGCAAAATTATTTTGAATTGTTTGACCTTGAGGCCACGTTTGAGGTTGATGACCAAGCACTGAGTGGTGCTTATCAAGCGCAAGTCTCTAAATTTCATCCAGATAGGTTTGCTTCAAAAAGCTCTTCGGAGAGGCTTCAAGCCTTGCAAAACACCTCATTGATTAACGCCGCTTATGATGCGCTGAAATCGCCTCTTGAGCGTGCCAGTTATTTGTTAACGCTTCAGGGGGTTAACCCTTTCGATGAGAAAGACACACAAATGGACGTTGGTTTCTTGATGGCACAAATTGAACTTAGAGAGCGCCTTGAAGCTATAAAATCTGAAAAAGACGAGCTGGATTTGGACGATTATATTGCTAATATTCAAGCCCATATCGTTGATAATGTTGCTTGTATTTCAGTCTCTTTTTCGGAGTCGGATGATTTGCAAAAAGTAAAAAACTTGGTGCGCGAGTTAAAGTTTTATTCGCAGCTTAAAAAAGAGGCGAACGGCTTAATGGACGAGTGGTTGTAGCCGTTGTATAAAAAAATTACATAAGAATCTCTCACCTATGGCATTATTACAAATTTCAGAACCCGGCCAATCAACGGCACCACATCATCATCAATTGGCTTGTGGTATTGACCTAGGGACAACTAATTCATTAGTTGCAAGCGTGATGAGTGGCCAAGTAACACTCTTTACCGATGATAACAACGAAGCGATGTTGCCTTCTGTTGTTCATTGCGGTCAAGGTAAAAAACCGATTGTGGGTTGCGATGCCTGTCACTACGCAACCACCGATCCAGTTAACACCATCTTGTCTGTCAAGCGCTTTATGGGCTTGAGTTTTAAAGAAGTTAGCGAACTCAAGAATTGCCCTTATCGATTGCTTGAAAATGGCAACAACGTTCTCTTTCAAACAGCAATTGGCGATCTATCGGCTGTTGAAATTTCAGCCAGTATTCTCTCAGCCTTAAAACATCGCGCTGAAAGTGCACTGGGGGGTGATTTAGTGGGTGCAGTAATTACCGTGCCAGCTTATTTTAATGACGCCCAAAGACAATCCACAAAAGACGCTGCGACCTTGGCAGGCATTAATGTTTTGCGGTTGTTAAACGAGCCAACAGCTGC
>JBBWVS010000028.1:0-21652 GCA_050256335.1 Gammaproteobacteria bacterium
CCGCGAGTGGTGGAGCAAACGGTGCGTGAAGAATTGCCGGAAGGCTTCCAGAGAAGTGAATTTTTGCTAGAAAAAGGCGCCATTGATATGATTGTTCATCGCTCAAAATTGCGCGAAACAATCCATCAGATTCTCTCAGCATTCACTCAACACTGATTTCATTGAGCACTCACACCGCATCCGAATACACCTTTCTTAAGACAAGTAGCACGACAACATCATGAAAATATTACTCGCCAATCCAAGAGGTTTTTGCGCTGGAGTTGAGCGCGCTATTGAGATTGTTGAGCGCGCCATTGAGCGTCACGGCGCACCTATTTATGTTCGCCATGAAGTTGTTCATAATAAATTTGTTGTCGACGACCTAAAAGACAAGGGCGCTATTTTCGTGGATGAAATTGATGAAGTGCCGAATGGTGAAGTGGTGATTTTTAGCGCACACGGCGTTTCGCAAGCCGTCAGAAAAGAGGCTGATTCCATTGATGCCACGGTGTACGACGCCACCTGCCCCTTGGTGACCAAGGTGCACAAAGAAGTCCAGCGCCGCCAAAAACAAGATCATCAAGTGATTCTTATTGGTCATGCGGGTCATCCAGAAGTTGAGGGTACTTTAGGGCAGGCTAGCGGTTCGGCGATTAGCTTGGTTGAGTCCATCGATGATGTTGATGGTTTGGTATTTTCCCCAGAATACGACTTGTCGTACACTACGCAAACTACACTTTCAGTCGATGATACACGTGCAATTGTCAACGCTTTAAAAGATAAATTTCCGCAGATTCAGTCACCGAAAAAAAACGATATTTGCTACGCAACACAAAACCGACAAGATGCGGTCAAAGCGATTATTAAAATGGCTGACGTATTGTTGGTACTGGGCTCTAAAAACTCATCCAATTCCAATCGTCTGCGTGAAATTGCAGAGAAAAGTAACAAAGCATCTTATTTGATAGATGGTGCCGCCGACATTGATCGCGACTGGTTTAAAAATTGCCGAGCAGTCGGCGTCACTGCTGGTGCTTCAGCGCCTGAGGTTTTGGTGCAAGAAGTGGTCAACTACTTGCTTGATTATGGTGCTGACGAGGTACTTGAAGTCAGTGGTGCTGAAGAAGACGTTCACTTTCCAGTACCAAGTACATTGAGATGACGTACTTTCAGGTGGTACACATGGAGTTGGGGAAAGCCGGGCTTTCCCCAAAAAGCATGATGAATACAGCTACCTGTATTAACAAAAAGGATTGCGTGTGAAGACATATGATGTGTATGGCATTGGTGCCGCATTGGTTGATATTGAGTTCAAGGTTGATGATAGTTTTCTGCTACAAAATCAAGTAGATAAAGGATTAATGACCCTGGTTGATGAGGATCGACAATATCAATTAATCGCCAATTTAGGTTCACATTCGCAGCTGGTTAAGCGCAGTTGTGGAGGCTCAGCTTGCAATACGATTGTTGCTGCAAGTGGCTTTGGTGCTAAAGCGTTTTATGCCGGTAAAGTGGCCTCTGACGAAGAGGGTGTTTTTTTTGTTAAAGACCTAAATACCGCTGGTGTGGACTTTCACGAGGTTGAGAATACAAGTGGCATCACCGGCAAATGTCTAGTAATGATTACCGATGATGCAGAGCGAACCATGAATACCTATTTGGGTGTGAATGTAGATCTTACATCAAAAGAGATTGACACACAGGCGCTAGCGAATGCTCAGTGGCTATACATTGAAGGTTATTTGGTGACCGACTCACAACGAACACAAGTCGCCGTTGAAGCAATGTCTTTTGCTAAACAGCATGGCGTTAAAACTTCATTGAGTTTGTCTGACCCTTTTGTCGTGCAAGTTTTTTCTGAGCAGCTTAAAAATGTCATCGGAGATGGCATGGACTTGTTGTTTTGTAATGAAGATGAAGCTATCAGCTTCACTGGAAGGGCTACTGTTGAGCAAGCTGCAGAGGCGCTTAAAGATTGTGCTAAGTCTTTTGTGATTACTCGTGGCGCTGAAGGTTCGTTGACATATGACGGCAATCAAACGACTCTTGTCCCTGGTGTCAAAACCAGAACTATTAACTCCAACGGAGCCGGAGACATGTTTGCCGGTGCTTTTTTATACGCCATTAGTGTTGGGCATGATTACGTTTTGGCCGCCCAATTTGCTAATGCAGCAGCAGCCCGAGTGGTGAGCCAATTTGGCCCTAGAATCGAGATCGCTGAGTATGATGAACTCAAGCAGCAATTTAATATTTGATTTTTTTATTACAATAAAATGATTAGGTGTTTGCTTGTACAAAATCATACGCTAAAAAAACATATCATTAGGATTTACAGCAGTGAATACGATGGCACCATAGAGCTCTTAATTAGGAAGCGGCTCAATTTGCATTTGGTTGCTAAGAGGCTTATAATGTACATCTTCAGCAGGTAACTAAATTATATGGAGTTGATTATGTCAACATTAGCAAAATTATTTCAATTAAGGAAAGCACTTGACGAGTACGAGCACGAGCTTGGCATGAGTCATTTGTCAGAAGTAGAAAAGGCTGTATTGTCCTACATTACACACAACGTTACTTCGACAATTACGGCAATTAAAAACGACCCTTACTTTGAAAAGTATTCGTTATCAACCATTAAAAGAGCGGTTGGCGCTCTATTGAGCCAGGAGATTATTAATTCTGAGCAATCCATGGATGATAAACGTGCGATGAATTTATCGTACGCAGTAAGAAGTTAAATAAAAACAAAAAACCAACCTTTACGGATCTTTTTTGACCTTGCGGGGTGTCTGCCTGTTATAATTCTTCTCAGATAATAGCAATACTAAGGAAGAGGCTTTGGTGGCAAATTCAAGCGCAGTTAAATTAGAGAGTTCGACTGAAATTCTCGTTCAAAGTGCCATCACAATCGCTATGATTTTTGTTGCACTTATGTTGAGCGAGCTCATCCAGCCTTGGGGCACTAAAGTCTCTTTAAGCATTCTTGAAAAAGGTGCCGAGCTTCCTGTTATTTTTAGTATTTCTGGCGTATGGCTGGTGCTTGGCGCCGTTGCCATGTCGTACCTTTTGTTTGGCTGGCGTGTGTTGCCAGCGGTGTTTATTGGCTTCCATGTTTCTGCTTTATTTGTCTTCGATTGGGCTATAAACCCGTTCGCCCTTTCAGATCAAGGCAATAGTCAGGTCAATAATATGCACGCACTGGTCACCACTTTGGGGCCTTTAGCAGCTATTTACACCATGCGAATTTTCAAGTTGTCTAAATTTTTCGAAGGCGAAAAATTGATTTTCCAGCACGTTGTTTTTTTGATGATTTTGGCTGCATTCTACAACACGTTTGCCAAGTTCTTCATAGACACGACATTCCGACCGTGGATTGGGCTTTCACCGCGTGGCGATGAAGCCACCTACATCCCATCGATGTTGATTGGCGATCTTACTGGCGGCATTGGCTTTATCTTTATTCTTGCGCTGATTGTTGTGCCGATCATTCGATTGCTGGCACCATCCGCTATTTCTGAAAAATAAACCCTTCCACTAAACCCTTCTTTTTGCTTGATCTGTTTTTGGGAACATGCTGCTTGCTAAGGTTGTTATTCGCTCAACGTTTATTCTATTTTCCTTGGTGATGACAACCCACACGCAGAAGTTCTATTGATTGTAACAGTATTAAAAACTATTACACCCTACAGGGCCTTGAGTATTCTAAAGCAAATGCGTTTGGATAATTTTTTCGCCGATTCGCGTATCAGCTACCCACATTTTGCCATTCTTATTTTGTTAACCTTGTTGATCAATATCATCGCAATGTATTTTTCAGCCTTCGGTCGAGAGTTGAGTGAGGGTTTTGATCTTGCCGCCCACTTGAGTCACCATATTTCTGGTGCTGTGCTGGGAAGTGTTGCATTCTTCGCGGTATTTATTGTTATACACAAGGCCTATGTGACTAACCTTTCACAAAAACAATGATCGGAGTATCCAAGTAAAGCGCACATTTTAGCCAAGTAAGTCAGGCATTTAGGTTTGTTTATTGAATTTGATTCATAATAATTAATTTTTCTTAAAAAGAAAATTATACAGATCAAATTCTGATATATTTACTCTATGATGTATCGATTTATATTTCGTCGAAATAATAGGTAGAATAGTTCGTGATGAATATCAATAAATGGCTGCTATACAACCTTACTGCGATGACAGTGGTGTTTGTTTTTGGTGCTGCCAATGTTTCAATAGAGCAGTATACTCCATTTTTCCACAACCTTCTTGATTTGCCGACCGGTGCCAGACTGGGTATGTTGTTGCTTTTTGGGGTGGTATGCTTTCCAGGTACTTTGCTAGGCTCGCTTCTGAACGGCGTGGCTTTTCTTGAGCCTGGAGAAGGGCTCGCTTTTGAGATGATAGAAGAATCCGCAGAAGCCTTCTCTGCACTTGTGGCCCTGCTCATGATGCAGCATTTCAAGCTCAGTAATTTTTATACCAGTCAGAATTTCTATTATCCTCACGTACTATTTTTATGTTTTCTGACAGCATTGATAACAGCGATGGTGCGACTTATAGCGCTTGTACATTTTGGCGAGATTGAAGAGAATTTTAATTTTTCGAGCTATATTGGCTCTATATTGATTGGCAACCTGTTGGGAACAATTTTGTTTTTTTCGTTATCGATTTTTCTCATGCAAGCCTTGAATCATTACTTTGAACAGCAGTATTCTACTGATTAGGTGAACTTGTATACTAAGAGTCTATGTCAAGCTTAATAAAGTTTTTAAATATTAATATTTGCTCCTTGCTTATTATCTTTCTGGCCGGCGCGGCAAGTGTTGCTATCGATTCTATTACGCCAGAAATTGTCGGTCTTGTGGATATTAAAACCGGTGCTCGATTGGCTTTGATTATGCTTTTTAGTTATTGGGTTGTGCCTGGAATTTTACTTGGCTCGATTGCCACAAGCTTAATTTTTCTCACTCCCGAAGACGTGCATGGCAATGTTTGGGGCTTTATTGCAACGATAGAAACGATTGTGCCCTACATTGCCTTTGCCATTATGCATGCTTTGAAACTGGATAAATTCTCTGCCGACTCACGTATGAGTTATCCACACTTAGTTGGCCTTTGTGTTCTTACTTCGCTACTTAGTTCGATAGCAATGTTTTTTATCATGACGGGTGTACGCTTGAGTGAGAATTATCAACACGTTGAACATCTTACTACGCACTTGACAGGCACTCTACTGGGCACGTTTTTTGCCTTCTTTGTTTGTCTCCTAATGAGTAAAGCCTTTATGGAAAACTTAAAAAAGGTTTAAAGTAGATTTTTTAGAAAATTTTCCACCGAAACAATCCTCGAGTTGTCTAGCGCCATCTGTGCTTTGAAAACAAGGGTGTTTTGCCCCTTCAATTGATAGGTTTGTGCTTCTTTTTGGATTAAATTGATGATTTTTATCGCCTCAATGGTATGATTGACGCCCAAAGTGATCTCAGCCTTATCGTCAAAGATGATGATTTTGTCAATTCCGATTTTTTCGCAAATAAACCTCAATGAAGTTGAGGCAAATAAATTCTTAGTTTGTTCGGGCAATAGGCCAAAGCGGTCAATCATCTCGATCTGCAAGTCTTTTAGCTCGTCTTCATTCTTAGCGCTCGCTATGCGCTTATAAAGAACCAAGCGCTCATGAACGTCGTCTAGATAAGTTTGCGGGATAATACAAGCAATGCCAATATCGATCTCAACTTGCTCGTTGATGGTGTCTTCAATGTTGAGTTTCTTACCGCTTTTGATAGCACGAATGGTGCGTCGCAGCAGGTCGTGATAAAGGTTAAAGCCGATTTCTGAAATTTTACCGCTTTGGTTCTCACCCAGTAAATCACCGGCGCCGCGAATCTCGAGATCGTGATTGGCGAGCATAAATCCGGCACCCAATTCTTCAAGGGAGGCAATTGCGTCTAAGCGTTTTTTTGCACCTTTCGTTAACGACTGGTGCGATTTGATAATCAAATAAGCATAAGCCTTGTGGTGCGAGCGCCCAACGCGGCCACGCAGCTGGTGCAGTTGCGCGAGGCCAAAGTTTTGCGCGTTGTTAATAATAATGGTGTTGGCAGAAGGAATGTCAATACCCGTTTCAATAATGGTGGTGCAGACTAACATTTGGAAGCGCTGGTGGTAGAAATCCGTCATGATTTGCTCAAGCTCCTTGCTCGGCATTTGCCCATGAGCAACCCGCACCTTAATATTAGGCATAAGGCCTTTGAGCGTTTCGGCCATATTGTCGATAGAATCAATGTCGTTATGCAGCACAAAAATTTGTCCGCCACGATGCAGCTCGCGTGAGCAAGCCTCGGTGATGGTGTCATCGTTCCATTCATCAACAAAAGTTTGAATGGCGCTACGCTTGGCCGGCGGTGTGGCAATAATGGAGAGTTCGCGCAAAGAGCCGAGTGCCATATTAAGGGTGCGCGGAATGGGTGTAGCGGTCATCGTCAGGATGTCGCTTTGACCTCGCAGTTTTTTCAACGATTCTTTTTGCTTAACACCAAAGCGGTGCTCCTCATCGATAATAATCAAGCCCAGATTGCGGTATTTGATAGAGCCTTGAATCAGTTTATGCGTGCCAATAACAATATCAATTTTGCCCTGATCTAAGCCTTCTTTAATGAGCGTTTGTTCTTTAGGGCTTTGAAAGCGAGAGAGTGCTTTAATCATCACCGGATAATTAGCAAAGCGATCGGTAAAAGTTTGTCGGTGTTGATTGGCCAGAAGCGTTGTTGGCACCAAAATCACCACTTGCTTGCCGGCCTCCACCGCAAGAAAAGCCGCACGCATCGCGATTTCGGTTTTGCCAAAACCAACATCGCCACAAACCAGACGATCCATCGGTCTTGAGGATTGCATGTCCGCCAGCACTTGTTCCATAGTTGTGAGTTGATCCGGCGTTTCTTCAAAAGCAAAACTGGCGACAAAAGAGCTGTAGGCATCGTCCGGTTCTGGAAAAGCAAAGCCTGTCAGTGATTGGCGCTTGGCATAAATTTCTAACAGTTCTGCTGCCACATCATAAAGGGCTTCGGCCGCTTTCTTTCTCGCTTTTGCCCATTGTTGATTTCCAAGTTTGCCAAGCCTGTGCAACGGCGCGTGATCTAAGCTGGCGCCAGAATAGCGCGATATCAAATTAAGCGCGGTAATCGGTACCATTAACATGGAGCCATTGGCGTATTCTAAGGAGATAAAATCTTGTGGATTGTCATCAAAAGTTCGCGTGTCAAGCCCAAGATAGCGACCAACACCGTAATGCTCATGGACAATGGCATCACCAATTTGTATTTCCACCAAACTTTTAATCGCCTCATCAAAATCCTTGTGCTTGGCACGACGACGTCTTTGTTGCTTAACCACATCTTGACCAAATAAATGCTCTTCAGTGATGATGGCAAATTCTGAAGTGAGTAAGCCCTCACGTAAACTGGCATTAGTTATGCACAGTTTGTCTTCGCTCTCTATAAATTCTGCCCAATTGGCGCAGTCTTGACTGGACAGTTGATTGCTGGACAATAAATCGGTGAGAACCGATTGCCTTCCCTGGGATTCACAAACAATGAGCACCCTGCCATCAAACCCGGCAATAAAAGCAATGAGCTTGTTCAGTGGGTTTTTTGTTTGCGATTCGATTCGCAGAGGCGGAAGCAAGCTCACTGAAAAATTAAGCGCCGACTTTTTGCTGGATTTAATCGATTGTGTTTGAATCTGTTGTTTGTCTTTTATTAGGGAAAACAACTCTTCTTGACTAAGAAAAACGTTACTTAATTCTAAGGGCAATCTGTCGAGTGAGCGTTTGGCATGCTCATGACGTGCTGTAAGCATCTCTGTTTGTTTATTAACATTCTTGGATAGACCGTTTTGATAAGCAATGATTGGGTTTTTTGGGAGGTAGTCAAACAGAGTCGCTGTTTTGTCAAAGAACAGCGGTAAGTAAAATTCAACACCGCCTGGGAAGCGGCCTTCGCTTACTTCTGTAAAAATAAATCCCTCACTTTTGCCAAGTGCGCTGAGGTAGTTTTTTTCAAAGGTTTTAAGGCTTTGTGAATCAGAGGCAAACTCTCTGGCTGGCAACAGTTCAATGCTATCAATCACTTCAATAGAGCGTTGTGTTGAAGTCTCAAAGCTGCGAATCGAGTCTATTTCGTCATCGAATAAATCAATCCTATAAGGCCTCTTAGCGCCCATTGGATAAAGATCAATCAGTGCACCTTTGATGCAAAACTCACCTTGCTCCATAACCGTTGTTACGCGTCTATAGCCAATTTTGATAAGTTTATTGACAAAGCTATCGATGTTCAGCTTGCCACCACGCGTCATGCTCAGTGAGTATTTTTCAATGTAGTTGATGGGGCAGAGTCGCTGAGAAAGGGATTCAAGCGTGGTAATGACAATACCGCTTTTTAAGGTGGGCAGCTGAGAGAGTGTTTTTAATCGCGAAGATACAATATCTGGGTGCGGAGAAAAGTGATCAAACGCTAAGACCTCCCAGTTGGAGAATGGCAGAATCGGAAGGGATGTATTGTAAAAATTAAGTGCTTTTTGAATTTGCTCATAATGGCTAATGTCTCGGGCGACATACAGCACAACACAGTTATGTATTTGCGTGAACTCAATCAGTGCTAAGGCTTCAGCGCTACCGTAAAGTGAGCCCCAATGAAATGTTAACCCTGATGCAAAAGCTTTGCGCTCGTCAGCAAACAGAATACTCATAAGATATAAACATTTTCCTTGGCTAACATCTTGATCAATTGAATCGTCGGCAGGCCAATCAAGCTATTCGGGTCATCGCCTTCCATGCGCTCGAAAAGGGCAATACCCAAACCTTCAGACTTGAAGCTACCAGCGCATTTCAGTGTGTCTTCTTTATCAAGATAATTATTAATTTCTGAGTCCGTGAGCGATCGAAAGATCACTTTAAAAATCTCTACATGGTTTTGTATTGTGCCCGTCTCGGTATTGAGTAGCGCGAGACTGGTGAGAAAAGTTATCGTATTGCCGGCGCTTTTTTGCAGCTGTATAACCGCATTTTCACGTGTGTGAGGTTTACTCAGTATTTCATCATCAGCGCCATCGCCTTTGGCTAAAGTCGCTACTTGATCCGAGGCAATAATTAAGCCATTGTGTGTTTTAGCTACTGCCCTTGCTTTTTCCGCTGACAATCGGTAAACCAATTGATGCGGTGTCTCATTTGTGTGACGGCTTTCATCAATATCTGGAGATACGGTTGAAAAATCGACGTCTAAACGCTTTAAAATAGCTTTTCTAAAGGGCGATGATGAAGCAAGAATGAGCGACACGATAAGTTGAAAAATTGTAAAATAATCTAATATTTTACTTTATTCAGACAAGGCTTTATGCGCTTATCTATTATCGTTGCGATGGATGATAATCACTTGATTGGCAAAGATAATGGCTTGCCGTGGCATCTTCCTGCCGATCTTGCTTTTTTCAAAAAAGTCACCACCGGTCACTCAATAGTGATGGGTAGAAAAACCTATGATTCTATTGGCAGGCCGCTGCCCAATCGTCGCAATCTTGTTATTAGCAGAAACACCGGTACGGTCATTGAAGGCTGCGAGGTCTTTAACAGTATTGATAGCGCATTGCAATCAGCCAAAGAGGAAAATGAAGTACTGGTGATCGGTGGCGCTAATCTTTGTCAGCAAGTGTTAGCAAAGGTGGATAGACTCTATATCACCCATATTGAAGGCGAGTTTGAAGGCGATACGTACTTCCCCGATTATGATGCCAATGATTGGCAAGAAATTAGTCGTGAATCACACACGCCTGATGAAAAAAACCCTTATCATTATCATTTTAAAATTCTTGAGAGGAAATCATGAAAAAAATAATTGTATTGATTTTTGTTGCTTTTTTTCTATCGGGTTGTGTTTTGACCAAACTGGTCACTGTGCCAATGCGAGTGACGGGTTCCGTCATTTCAATCATCCCAATTGTTGGTGATCCACTCGATAGTTTTCTGGACAGTAGTGCCGATATCATCGACACTATTCCTATTTAACTGGCTTGCTTTAATCGTCCTTGCGCCTCTAAAGCTTCTTTAAGTGCTTTTGGCATTATTTTTACAAAGTGTGCCAGTTCAGCGTTCCAGTTACCCAAGATATGTTTAGCAATAACCGATCCAGTGTAGTTTAAATGCTTGGTGAGTAATTCGAATAACTCTTTTTGCGATTCGTCATCCATCGGATCAAAATCAATCATCGCAGGGTTCGAGCGACCTTGAAGCGTTGATTTTGGGTTGTAAACATAAGCAATACCACCACTCATGCCTGCACCAAAATTACGACCTACTTCACCCAAGATGACAGCTCGCCCACCGGTCATATATTCACAGCCGTGATCGCCAATGCCTTCTACCACTGCAACAACGCCTGAATTGCGAACACAGAAGCGCTCGGCAACACGCCCCGATAAGTACATCTCACCACCGGTTGCGCCGTAGCCACAAACGTTGCCGGCAATAATTTCGTCATGTGTGATAAAGGTTGCGTTTTTTGGTGGGTAAACAATCACGCGCCCGCCTGAAAGGCCTTTACCAACATAGTCATTGGCATCGCCTTCGACTTCAAGCGTAATACCCTGAGCAAGGAATGCGCCGAAAGATTGTCCGGCAGAGCCTGTAAAGTTCACATGAATCGAATCTTCGGCAAGGGTATTGCTACCCAGTGTTTTCACCACATGAGAAGAGAGCATGGCGCCAACTGCGCGATCTGTATTGGTGATGACAGACTCAATTCTTGCTTTATTAGGCGTTTTTATAGCGCTTTGTGCTTTAGCAATTAGCTCATTATCCAATTGTTGATCCAATTGATGGTCTTGCAGAATGCTTTGGTAAGTGAGTGTGTCTGCATTTGGTTTCTCAGCCGGCATTAGTAGTGCGCTGAGATCGATAGCGTCTTTTTTCCAATGGTTAATGGCTTTGTCCATTTCTAACATATCAGCGCGGCCGACCATTTCATTGATGGTTTTAAAGCCCAGTTCTGCCATGATTAAGCGCAAGTCCTCAGCTACCATAAATAGATAGTTAACAACGTGTTCAGGTTTGCCGGTGAATTTCTTACGTAATTCCTTGTCTTGGGTGGCAATACCAACTGGGCATGTGTTGAGATGGCATTTACGCATCATGATACAACCCAAAGTTACCAGAGGCGCCGTTGAGAAACCAAACTCCTCAGCACCGAGTAGGGTGGCAATAGCAACATCACGACCCGTTTTGAGTTGGCCATCTGTTTGAATGACAACACGTGAGCGCAGATCGTTCATCACCAATGTTTGATGCGTTTCAGCAACACCTAATTCCCATGGTAAACCTGCATGCTTAATGGATGTCAGCGGCGAAGCGCCTGTACCACCATCATGCCCGGCAATAACGATATGATCGGATTTGGCCTTGGTAACTCCAGCAGCAACCGTGCCAACACCCACTTCTGAAACCAGCTTAACACTGATGCGTGCTGTTGGATTAGAGCGTTTGAGGTCAAAAATAAGTTGTGCTAAGTCTTCAATTGAGTAAATGTCGTGATGAGGTGGTGGGCTAATTAAGCCAACGCCTGCCGTTGAATAGCGTATTTTTGCAATACCCTCGTCAACTTTTCTACCAGGCAGCTCTCCACCTTCGCCCGGTTTGGCGCCTTGCGAGACTTTAATTTGTAATTCATCAGCATTATTAAGATAGTCAATGGTGACACCAAAACGAGCTGATGCCACTTGCTTAATGGCTGAGCGACGTGAATCACCATTGGCATCAGGTGTCCAGCGTGCAGGATCTTCACCGCCTTCACCGGTATTGGATTTGCCGCCCATACGGTTCATGGCTATCGCCAATGACTCGTGCGACTCTGCAGAAATAGAGCCAAAACTCATCGCTCCGGTAACAAAGCGTTTGACAATCTTTTTGGCTTCTTCGACTTCGTCGATAGCGATAGAATTGCTTTTTTTGAATGACATCAGCCCACGCAATGTGCAGTTTCGAGTGCCTTCGTTGTTTGATTTGTCGGCAAAATCCCAATAGGCATTTTGATCGTTATTGCGCGCAGCTTTTTGCAGTGTGGCAATCGTTTGTGGCTCCCACATGTGTTTTTCACCGCCACTACGCCAATGGTATTGGCCTAGGTTGTCAAGCGAATTGGTGCGGTAAGCTTCTTTGTGAAGTTTTTCAGATTCTTCTTGCAAGACACTGAAACCGACACCACTGATGCGACTGGCGGTTTCAAAAAAGCACTTGTCCATTACTTCGGGCGCTAAGCCAACGGCTTCAAAAATTTGCGCACCCTTGTATGAAGCAAGCGTTGAAATGCCCATTTTGGCCATCACTTTTAGCATGCCTTTAGCGACGCCTTTGCGATAAGCGACAACAACCGCACCATTGTCTTCAAAGTCAATTAAATTGTCACGGCGTGCCTGCCAAAGTGCTTCAAAGGCT
The DNA here is from genome assembly GCA_050256335.1 of Gammaproteobacteria bacterium. GTDB lineage: Bacteria > Pseudomonadota > Gammaproteobacteria > PS1 > Pseudothioglobaceae > Pseudothioglobus. The sequence continues at coordinate 12,458 of JBBWVS010000028.1, forward strand.
AAATATGGATTGACTGCGTCGACACCATAGCCTGCTAGCAAACAGAAATGATGCACTTCTCTTGCCTCACCCGTCTCTAAAATAATACCCACTTGCGTTCTCTCAAACTTGGCGATAAGGTGTCTGTGCAAAGCAGACGAGGCCAATAGTGCGCTGATAACACCGCGCTTTTCACTGAGTTTTCTATCGGATAGAACAATCAAACTGTGCCCATCTTTAATCGCCTGTGAGCCCTGCTGACATATATCGTCGAGCATGTCGTTTAAGTTATGATTGCCGTCAATCTCGTAAGTGATGTCAATGGTTTTTGCAGTCCAGCCGCGATGATTACACTGCTTTAGAGCGCTCATCTCCTCATTGGTTAGAATGGGATGTTCAATCACCAAACGGTTGGCGTTTTCTGCTTTGTTGAGCAGTAGGTTGCCTTCTGGACCAATCGAACAGCTCAGTGACATCACCACCTCTTCACGAATTGAGTCGATTGCTGGGTTGGTTACTTGAGCAAATAACTGCTTAAAGTAATCGTAAATAATGCGCGATTGATCGGATAGGCAGGCAAGGGCTGAGTCATTACCCATCGAGCCTACAGGGTCTCTAAGCTCTGAAACCAGTGGCAACAACATGAATTGTAGTGTTTCTGTGCTGTAACCAAACGCTTTTAAGCGGTGCACAATCGAGTCTGGATCAAAGCCATGTGCTTCGGTGTCGAAGCTTAAGTCTGATAAATGTATTTGTTGCTCATTGAGCCAGTCTTGGTATGGGTTTTTTCTAGCAAAACTTGATTTAATGGCTTCATCGTCAATCAGCTCACCTTTGTCGAAATCCACTAGGAACATTTTTCCTGGGCGCAATCTGCCTTTTTCTTTGACGTTGTCCGTTGCCACATCCACCACACCGACTTCACTCGCCATAATGACGCGATCATCGTGTGTTAAATAATAACGTGAAGGGCGCAGGCCATTTCTGTCCAGTACGGCGCCGATATAGCGACCGTCAGTAAATGCAATAGAAGCCGGGCCATCCCATGGCTCCATGACATTTGAGAAATACTGATAAAACGCTTTTTTTTCATCGCTCATTTCATCATCGTTTTGCCAAGCTTCCGGCACCATCATCACAACTGCTTCTTGCAGGGATCTGCCGTTCATGAGCAGGAATTCAAGGACGTTGTCAAAGCTGCCTGAATCGGAAACTTCAGTCTCGATGACGGGCAGTACTTTGGCTAGATCATCGCCTAAAATTTCGCTTTTTAGAACACCTTCACGAGCTCTCATCCAGTTGTAATTACCTTGGCGGGTGTTGATTTCACCGTTGTGAGACATAAAGCGGCACGGCTGTGCACGGTCCCACGAAGGGAATGTATTGGTTGAGAAGCGTGAGTGCACCATCGCCAAATAAGTGGCATAATCAGGGTCTGCTAAATCTGTGTAGAAGTCTAGAATTTGTGAGCCCTTTAACATACCCTTGTAGATAATGACACGCGTTGAAAGAGAGCAAACATAGAACAATAAGGCTTGCGATAGAGATTCGTTGGTGCGAATCGCATCTGAAACAAATTTTCTAATGATAAATAGCGCGCGCTCGAAGGCGTCATCGTCTAGGTTATCGGCAACAGTGATAATGAGTTGCTTAATAACGGGCTGAGAGTCGCGTGCAGTATTGCCAATATCAGCTTTTTCGGCTTCAACAGGAACATCACGCCAGCCAATCAGTGTTTGGCCTTGGTTCTTGACAGCCTCTTCAAATAATTTAATGCAGTGCGCCCGTTGGGCATCATCTTGCGGTAGGAATACATTACCAACACCGTAACGACCTTGCTCAACATCGACGCCGAACAGTGATTTAATTTCTTTGGCAAAAAAACTGTGCGGAATGTTGGTTAAAATGCCAGCCCCATCACCGGTATTCGGCTCACAACCACAACCACCACGATGGTCCATACGAGTAAGCATTTCTAATGCATCTAGGGTGATCTGATGAGAAGACTGTCTCTTAATATGAGCAATAAAACCAACACCGCAATTTTCCTTCTCATTTTTTGGATGATAAAGACCGGTCGGTTTTGGCAAATATAATTGTTTGTTTTTCATGGGTATGGACTAAATTCAATGATGTGGTCATTTATTTAACTAGGGTCTTTACATCAATCTTAAAACGATTTATGAAAAGGTCTCAATGAAGGCTAAATGTGCCTAAAAGTCGTATTGTAGCAGGGATTTTCGGGTAGAATGTTTATAATTTTTCACATTATGATATTAATAATTTCACCTTCTAAAACCCAAGATTTCTCTACCACCCCCTGTGCGGCATTTACCCAGACTCGACAAATGGATTTTTCTATAGAGTTAATGAGTATTTTGAAAAGGAAGAGTGAGGCTCAAATCGCCACATTGATGTCTTTGAGTGAAAAGCTGGCAAAGCTCAATTTTGACCGGTTTCAAAGTTTTCAAACGCCATTTACACTTGCAAACGCCAAACAAGCATTATTAGCCTTTAAAGGCGATGTCTACAACGGTATTGATGCCTCCAGCCTGAATGATGATGATTTGAACTTTGCCCAAGGCAAGGTGCGCATGCTCTCAGGGCTTTACGGTGTTCTTAGACCGCTGGACTTGATTCAACCTTATCGACTGGAGATGGGCACTAAATTAGCCAATAACAAAGGCAAAAACCTTTATGAGTTTTGGGGGGATGATGTCAGTGAAGTGCTTAATGAAGATGAGAGCGAGTTGATTATTAACCTTGCTTCTAATGAATATTTTAAGTCAATTGACAAAAAAACCCTAAAGGCGAACATACTAAATATTGCCTTTAAAGAGAAAAAAGGCAATGTCTATAAAATCATTGGTATCTTTGCCAAACGCGCCAGAGGCTTAATGGTGAATTACATCATTCGCAACCGCTTAAACGCGCCAGAGGCACTGAAAGACTTTACCGATGAGGGTTATCAGTTTTCGAGTGAGTACTCAAGCAATTCAACATGGGTATTTACGCGCGGATAAGTCAAAACTGCATTGTTTGCGCAGAGCCATCGAGCCGTGTGGTGTGTCAAGCCTGTGAAGACGAGTTCGGTGTGCAAGAGCAGCGCTGCTTGTCTTGTGCGGCGCCCCTAAATCAATCTTTGGATTACTGTGGCAATTGCCTGCGCACATCGCCCAGTTTTCACCACGCCTATACTCTTTATGATTATGAGGACGTTATCGCCTACTTAATCAAAAAAATGAAATACGATGCGCGGCTCTCTGTCGCTCAGTTTTTTTCGGAAAAAATAGCAGAAAAGATTGGTGAGATGCAAGCCTTAGGTCATCATTACGACGTCATTATCCCTATGCCGTTGCATAAGAATCGCCTAAGAGAGCGCGGCTACAATCAAGTTGTAGAGATGCTTAGAGGTCTAGATAAAAAAGGTGTGGTTGACACCACAAGCGTGCAGCGACTTAAATCCACAGCACCACTAACGGACTTGCCTTTAGCTCAGCGTAAAAAGGAAATAAAAGGCGCTTTTAGCCTTGCTGAGCCACTCACTCACAAAAGGATATTACTGGTTGATGATGTGATGACTTCGGGGTCTTCTCTTAACGAACTTGCCAAGACAATTCTAAAGCAAAGTCCAGCGGTTATTTGTTGCGATGTTTTGACTCTATCTAGGGCGCAGCTGAATGAGCCTTAAACTTGAGAAATACCTGCAACACCTTGGGCGTTAATCGAGCGTGCGTGCTGAAGGTTTTGCAAGCTCATTCCGCCTAAAAGGTAGACAGGTAAATTGCTTGCCCCCACTAATTCCTTTGCCTTATCCCAACCAAGCGAAGCTCTATTGGGGTGGCTTTTTGTTGGCTCTACCGGCGCGATAGAAATATAGTCAACATCAATGACTTCAGCGTGTTTGAGCTCATTCAAGTTGTGTGTTGAAGCGCCGAGGAGTTTGTCAGCCCCACAGGGTCGACTATCTAACGACAACAACTCCTCAGTGGTTAAGTGCCAACCATCACAAGGTTCACAAAACGTTTTGTTTGTTGTGTTTAAAATGAGTTTGACATTGGCGTCTTGGCAGGTTTGATAGAAGCGCTCAATAAAAGACGAATCAAGCACTGTTTTGGCTCGAAGCTGAATCATCTTAGTGCCTGTATTTAGGTGGCTGGCTAATTGTTCAAGTAGCACTTCTTCAGGTTCGTTGTTGGGTGTAATCCAATAGAGTTCAGGCAAGCAGATTTTATGAATAATCGCCTTCATAGTTGGCAGTAAGTTGAAGTCATTAAGCTTTTCTGTCGGGCACCAAACAATGTTTTGTCCTTCTGCTCCTCTTGCCTCACCATCAAAGTGATCAATGGAGTAGATCCATAAATGAACAATTTTCTCTGGATACTGATGACACATGGTATGCAGTAAACTTGGCGCGGAAATTTCAACGCCCAATTCTTCTTTTAATTCACGTGCTAAACTGGTTTCATTGCTTTCACCTGCCTCAATTTTTCCCCCTGGAAGCTCCCAGTATCCGCACATAAATTGATCCTTTCGTCTTTCGGCTATTAATATCTCGCCTTTGGCATTTCTAAGGACGCCAACCACAGCTTTAACGATTGTCGCATTAATTAGCGGTGTTGAGAAGGCGTTAACTTGATGTGTCTCTCTTGTCACTATTGTGTATTTGCAAAGGTAAAATAGCTATTTTACTATTTGATTTCGTTCGCTGGATGCTACAAAAGTCTTTTGAAGATAAAATAAGAATGTTGATGCCATTTAGGCAAACTCTTTCTCAAAACCTTATGGGGATTGAAAGAGAAAGTTTGCGTGTTGGTGCTGATGGGGCAATCTCTCAAGAGCCTCACCCTAAAGCCTACGGCTCTGCTCTCACCAATCCATCAATTACAACAGATTTTAGCGAAGCGTTGATCGAATTGGTCACCACACCCTTTGATAGTGCCGATAAGGTGTTGGATGCCCTGGATTCTACTCAGCATTTTGTTTATCACTATTTACCTCAAGATCAACGTTATTGGCCAGCGAGTATGCCTTGTGTGACGAAAGGTGAAACTCACATCCCAATTGCCCAGTATGGTGATTCCAACCGAGGCAAGATGAAAACGGTTTATAGAAATGGCCTTGCCAATCGTTATGGCAGTGTGATGCAAACGATTGCTGGCATACATTTTAACTATTCATTTTCTGAGGATTTTTGGCAGGCTTATCAACAATTAATTGCGCCCGATACACAAATACAATGTTTTATTGATGAGCGCTATATGTCTTTAACCCGTAATGTTCTTAGGTTTGGTTGGCTGATCCCTTATTTATTTGGCGCTTCAGCAGCGATCTGTAAGTCTTTTTTGAAAGATTACCACAAACATAATTTGCATGAGTTTGATGAGAATAGTTATTACTTACCCTTTGCCACTTCACTGCGTATGGGCGATATTGGATATCAAAACTCTCAAGAAGATAAGGCGGGGGTTAAGGCAAATTACAACAGTTTATGTCACTATGTTCATAGCCTTCGTGCGGCCATGGAAACCAGTTCTGCCGATTACGAAGCCATCGGCTTGAAGAAAGATGGCGAATATCAACAACTCAACACCAATATTCTGCAAATTGAGAATGAGTATTATGCGTCTGTTCGCCCCAAACCGAAATTGAATGGCATTGATAAGCCACTCGATGCCCTCAGCAGGAGTGGCATCGCCTATATTGAGCTTCGATCGCTGGATGTTAATCCCCTAAATCCTCTGGGTATTGATAAACAACAAATACATTTTTTGGAGGCGTTTTTGCTTTTTTGCTTACTACAAAAATCTCCACCCATTTCCACTGCTGAGCTTTTTGAGATTGATTCAAACAACCATCTTGTAGCGCATAAGGGGCGTGATCCAGAATTACTATTAAAAAAACATGGAAAAGAAATACCTTTGCAAGACTGGGGCTTGGATATCCTAGAAAAAATGAAAGATTGCTCTAATTTGCTAAGTTCTGAGCATGAGAAATCGGTTGAGATTATTGCCGAACGCGTTTGTAACTCCGCTTTGACACCTTCTGCCATTATGTTAGCGGAGATGCGGGAAAATAAACAAGGCTATTATCAATACGTTAACGAGATAAGTCACCAGTATAAAGATTTGTATCGACAGCAAGAAATAGACAAAAAGAAATTTTCCGAGTTAAGAGAAATGGCAAAGTCTTCACTTCAACGCCAAGCCGAGATTGAGTCGCAAGACAAAATCAGTTTCGATGAATTTATTGCTGAGTATTTTTCTCTAGATGGCTAGGGTTGAGACAATTTGCGCGTTGGCAACGGCTGTGGGGCAGGGCGGTATTGGTGTCGTGCGAATCTCTGGGCCGTTAGCGTCCGATATTGCTAATCAAGTCTTGCGAAGAAATCTTGAACCACGCTATGCTTATTACGGTTCTTTTTATGACGCTGAGGGTGAAGAAATAGATAAGGGGGTTGCTATTTACTTCCCTAATCCGCATTCATACACCGGCGAAGACGTATTGGAATTGCAAGGCCATGGTGGCATGAGTGTGATGCGACAGTTGCTTGAGGCGGCCACCAGTCTCGGTGCGCGCTTGGCAGAGCCGGGTGAGTTTTCCAAACGAGCATTCCTTAACGGAAAAATGGACTTAGTTCAAGCGGAAGCGGTGCAAGATCTCATTCAAGCGAGCTCCGATCAATCGGCGCGTTGTGCCATCCGTTCGCTTTCCGGTGAGTTTTCCGACAAGATTAACCATCTATTAACGGCGATGATTAATTTAAGAGTATTCGTGGAAGCCACGATTGACTTCTCTGATGAAGAAATTGACTTTCTGGGGAACCATGAAGTGGCACAAAAATTGGAAAATTTAGCCTGTGAGCTAACTGAGATTTTAGAGTGCGCCAATCAAGGGGCATTATTAAGAGACGGTATTCACGTTGCAATAGCCGGTAAACCTAATGCTGGTAAGTCGAGTTTACTTAATGCACTGACCGAGCGCCCGAGTGCGATTGTGACGGCAATCGCTGGCACAACCAGGGATGTATTAAAAGAAACCATTCATATTAATGGCATGCCACTGCATATTATAGACACGGCAGGATTGCATCAATCTGAGGATATTGTGGAACAAGAGGGCATTCGCCGAGCGCACGCCGAGATTGATAACGCCGACGTGGTGTTATTGGTGTACGACGCTAAAGATGGCGCGGCAGACCATTCTATCTTGCCGTTTGCGGTGGTTAATAAGCCCATGATTGAAATTCGCAACAAGATTGACTTGGTGGGTGAGCATCCCCAGAGTCGCAATAATGAGGACTGCGTCAGTATCAGTTTATCGGCAAAGTCGAAAGAAGGCGTCAATCTGTTAAAACAATCACTCGCTGATGTGGCTGGCTATCATCCAGTGGGCGACGGCCTGGTATTGGCTAGGAAACGCCATATTATGGCGATTAAAGCCACCCTTGAATTTGTAGAAAACGCTATCCATCAACTTGAAGCTGGCGCCAGTGAGCTGGTGGCAGAGGATTTACGTCAAGCGAGTATTTCATTGGGTGGAATTACTGGTGAATTTACTTCCGACGACTTGCTGGGAGAAATATTCTCATCATTTTGTATTGGCAAGTAGTTATTAGAGGCCTTTTCATGCAAAAGTTGCTTATATATAGTCGGTTGAAACAGCCAAGATTGCAATGACTAATAAAACGACGGTTTGCAAGATAATAAGCGCAATCGATTTGCCACCCAGCTCCATCATTGATTTAAGTGACGTGCTGACACCAAGCCCGGCAATAGCAAACACCAAGAACCACTGAGACACGGATGAGAGAAATTCTGAGAGAACATCAGGAATAAATCCTGTGCTATTCACTAGTAGGCAAACGGCAAAAGCAAGGGCAAACCAAGGAAATGCCTTGCCGCTGATTGTGCTGGACTCATTACCATTCTTTAATAGTAGTGCAATAACAATAACAACAACCGGCAACATTGAGATTCTGAGGAGCTTGATGAATGTAGCCACATCACCGGTTTCGTTTGAGACGGCATAACCCGCACCCACCACTTGGGCGACATCGTGAATGGTTGAGCCGATGAGAATGCCCATTTCAGCTTCACTGAAATTCAGCGTTGAAAACAGAATGGGATAGGCGATCATGGCGAAGGTCGATAATGCAGTGACACAAACCACAGTAAATAGGGTGTCACGGTGCTTGTCTTTCCAGTTCGGCAATACCGAGGCCACAGCTAATGCTGCAGATGCACCACAAATAGCGACAGCGCAAGCCGTTAATAGGCCGAATAGATGTTGTCTACCCATGAGCTTTGCAATGCCCCAGCTGAGCGCAATTGAGAGGACGACAAGTAGTGGTATAAATAGCAGCGCGTTGGTGCCGAGCCCCAAGATTTGATCAAGGGTGACGCGAAAGCCTAATAACGCCACACCAAAACGCAAAATTTTCTTGCTTGCCAATTCAATGCCCGGTGCGCAGCGCTCATCACTTGAGAGGAAGTTAAAGGCAATACCAATGAGAAGGGCAAACAACATCACCGGTGCTTTGTAGTGGGAGCTGAGAAAGCCAGCCGCAGCAGCAATGGTGCCGACAACTATTAGGCCAGGAAAGAGAGTTTCAAGGCGTTTTTGAAAACTAATGGGTAGTAATTTCATTGAAAAATATAAAGATTATTGAAAATGGCGACATTCTAACATCATCAAAATCAGTTAGAATTCATTAAATAGAAATGGACTACACAATGAATGATAACTGGATTATTAGACACGCCTGATAATTGACCTCGATGCCAGGATAAACAAATATGAAAAAGTGTGAATAAACTGAAGATTAAAGTCGTTTTTAGCAAAAAAGTAGGCTTTGATGCCTTGATATGAAAGAAGCAACGTAAATTAGACAAACACCAAAATAAGGTCTATAATGTTGATTTTACGGGCATTTATTTGGTGTACACCCAGCGAGAAACCCCTTAATCGAGTTAATTTCAAAAATAATTCAAATAAAGGTTGACGGGCTGAATTAGGCATGTATAATTTCCCGCTTTCACCGAGCAAATAAGTTATTTAATCGCTTCATTTGACCCGGTAGTTCTTTAAAAATTTATCAAACAACTTGTGTGGGCACTCGTACAATTATATTGTGCAAGTGCACATAAAAAACTAAAGCAATTAAGCTTTTAAAAAAATTGAACGCAAAGCGCACTTATTTATAAGTGTTGCCAA
>JBBWVS010000029.1:0-2456 GCA_050256335.1 Gammaproteobacteria bacterium
TGCAGCAGTATTATCTGAAGGTGCTGACTTCGTTACCGTTTGGGATGGACAAGTACTTGAAGAAGAATGGTTAGTTCTACTAAAAGGCGCTCCAAACAGAGCCGAAGCCATTAGCTTCTTAGTGCACGCCTCTGCGCCTGCACAACAAGCTGCGCAAGCACATTTCATTAACTATGGTCCAATGCGTGCATCTGCATTTGATATCATTAATGCTAATGAACCTTGGTTCCATAATGGCAAAAACATCATGGAACACATGCCTAACCGCGGTGAAGTTATGCCACGTACTATCGTTGCTAACCCTGACTGGTGGGCTGACAATGGTCAAGAAGTAAATGACCGTTATGCAGCTTGGATGGCTAAGTAATTAGCTAGCTATTAACCATCTGGTTTTACTTTCTTAGTTTCCAGTTGGTTAAATCAATAAAACAGGCCGGTGATAATGCCGGTCTGTTTTTATACATAAAAATACTTAGCACTAGATAAGTACAACTATTTAAAGCACTTTCAATCAACGAACAATGAGCAGTATCTCTACCACAAATTCAAGCGCACCTTTGTTAACGAACGACGGCATTCCCCTCAAAGTAAGCTTACACCGCTCACTCAGGCGTACAAAAATACGCTCTGCTTTGCTGGTCTCACTACCTTTATTATTTTTACTTATTATGTTTGTGAACCCAATCGGTTCACTACTATCTCGCAGTATTGACGATACTTCGATTAACAAAGTCTTTCCGCTAACCTTCGCTGAATACGAACGATGGGACAAAGTAAGCGAACCTACCGAGGAGATGTATACAGCCCTAGTAACCGATATTAGAAATACCCATAAGATGCCAGACAGCGAAGGTAGGGTTTTGCTAGGAAAATCGGGCACCCGAATGACCTATGAATTATCAGGCTGGCGAAGCTTATTGATAAAGACAGTCAAGGCCACAACAAAAGTAGATAATAAATCTACAGAAGAAAACAAACCTTACCTACTGGAAGCCCCTTACAAAGACAAATTAATCAAGGTCGACAAGCGCTGGAAAAAACTAGAGTTTTGGCAGTCTCTCGGTGCAATGAAAGATCCATACACCATGGGTTATTATCTAAATGCTGTCGATTTGAAGTATGACGCCAATAAGAATATCATCCAGAAAAAAGAATATCTAAAAGTATATAAAACCATATGGATGCGCACCCTTCAAGTGAGTCTGATCGTTACTCTGGCCTGTCTGTTTCTTGCCTATCCTGTAGCCTATCTACTGGCAACGCTACCAATGCGTACCTCAAATTTACTCATGATTTGTGTACTAATGCCCTTCTGGACTTCGCTCCTGGTGCGTATTGTTGCTTGGATGATCATGTTGCAGCAACATGGTGTCGTCAACGACACCCTGATGGCGATTCTGCCCTGTTTTGAAGGGACGGTTAATCTTCCGTTTTTTGGTGAAACCTTTATCGATCTGTGTTTTGGCGAGGAAGACCGCCTACCTATGATGTACAACTTCACCGGTACAATCATTGTAATGACGCAAGTCTTACTACCGTTTATGATTTTGCCAATTTACAGTGTAATGAAAGGCATACCGCCGAGCTATATGAGAGCAGCGCAGAACTTAGGCGCCACTCCAACTTTGGCGTTTATTAAGGTTTATATGCCACAAACTGTGCCGGGCATTGGCGCCGGCTGTATTCTGGTATTTATTGTTGCCATTGGTTACTACATTACCCCAGAATTGGTCGGTGGCAAAGATGGCCTAATGATTGGTAATTTTGTTGCCAGAGAGATGCAAAAAACCCTGAACTGGGGTTTAGGTGCTGCAATGGGTGCTATGCTACTTGCGGCAGTTCTGATTCTATACTGGGCGTACGACAGAATGATTGGCGTTAATAATTTAAAAATGGGTTAAATAAAAATGGCATTACCTTCATACACAACCAAAGGACAACGAGCGTGGCACTTTAGCTATCTGACTTTTTGTGCACTTGTTTTATTCTTTTTAGTCGCGCCATTAGTCGTCGTTATTCCGCTGTCTTTTAGTAATTCGCCTTATCTTCAATTCGTTTCCGAGATGGCTTTCTTTAGTTTTGATACATGGTCGTTTAATTTTGATGGCTATGGATTGCGCTGGTATCAAACCTTGTTTGGTATGTGCGATGCCATTGAAAACGCAGGTGCATCCACAATGTGCAATGACCGCTGGATGATTGGTATCAAAAATAGCATTATCATAGCCATTTTTGCGACATTTTTTGCCAGTACTTTAGGCACTTTAGCTGCACTGGGCTTGTCGAACCCGCATATGCCTTTTAATCGCGCCATCATGGCATTGATGATTTCACCAATGATTGTGCCGCTTATCATTACTGCTTCGGGTATGTTCTTCTTTTTTGCAAAGGTCAATCTTGTGGCAACTTTGACTGGGTTAATTATTGCTCACACTATTTTAGGAATACCATTCGTA
>JBBWVS010000030.1:0-14230 GCA_050256335.1 Gammaproteobacteria bacterium
ATTAAAAGCATTAATCCCGATAACAAAATTAACACGAGAACTGTTTTTCGAAAAACAGCTTCGTTTATAAATGGGTAAACTTTAACACCTAGCCAAGAGCCAAAAATTAAGGCAGGAAAAGCCCATAACAAATCAACACCGACTTGCGTTGTTATTCTTCCAGCAAAGAAGAAAACAGCAATACCAACAAGGTTTACAATCAAAATATAAGGCTCAAAAGTACCGCGCTGGACATTTTTTGGCAAGTTTTGCATGCCCATCCATAGAGTTGGTAGCAAGCCAGCCAAACCCGCAAAACCACCCATAAAGCCACCACTAAGCCCGACAAAGCCATCTAACGTGGGCTTTTGACTCACGTGCGCAGATGACTTACTTCTGCTTAACATCCACAGACCGTAGCCAAGCAACAAAAAACCAATGGTTAGTTTGAAAAGTTCAGGATTAATACGAGTTAACGCCCATAGTCCAAAAGGAAGGCCGATAACACCAAATACTGCAAATAGCTTTAACCGAGAAAAATTAAGCGTTTTACGTAACTTGTAAAGAGGAATGATGTGGATTAGAAAACCAGAAATAATAACCAAAGGAATCGCAACAGAGGGTTCCATAATGTGCAACCAAAAGGCATTCAGAATTAAGCCATCGGCAAAACCAACTGCCCCCGTGACAAAGGCCGCAACAAAAGCACCAGTGAGCAAAATCAACAAATATAGTGACGGGTCGGAAATTGACATAGCTAATTACCCAGTAACGGCTCCAAATCGGCTTCGTAGGCAAATATTGCCGGCTGTCCACCGGTGTGGATAAACAGCAAGGTTTTCTGCTGATTAGACTCACGAGCTCGCTGAATAAAACCAGCCATAGAGCGCCCAGTATAGACAGGATCCAAAATTAACCCCTCCTCATGCGCAGCCATTTGCATCGCTTCAACAACCGCGTCATTAAGCTGACCGTAGCCCGGAGCAAGCTGATTGTCACTAATCTCAACATCATCATCACTAACCGGATTGTCCATTTGTAATAAATTTGCAATGGCTTGGCAGTGATTAACAATGCGTTGGTGTTGCAAGTCTTTTGCCCGACGTACACAGATACCTTTAACAGGAATGTTATGGCCTAGCGCCCGTAAACCGTAAAGCAAACCTGCGTGAGTAGCACCACTGCCAGAGGCGACAACAATTTCATCAATCGTTGTATTGGACTCGGCCATCTGCGTCATAATTTCTTCAGCCGCTAAAACATAACCCAATGCGCCCAGCGGTGGATACCCAGCGCCAAGATGAATGATGTAAGGCTTTTTCCCTTCAGCTCGTAATGTTTGTGCAATCCCCTCTAGATTGCGATCTGCACCCTGTTCGTCTTCTCCCTCTGGAAAGGAATGGAGCGTTGCACCCAATAACTTATCCAACAGCACATTGCCAGAATTTCTATACAATGGCGATGAGTTGTTCACTCTCTCCTCTAATTGAACATGGCATCCCATGCCAATGTTGCGCGCTGCAGCAGCAGCTAGGCGCACAAAGTTAGATTGAACAGCGCCAGTAATTAAAATGGTGTCAGCACCTTGAGCCACCGCCTCGCCCAAGTAAAATTCCAATTGTCGAACTTTATTACCACCAAAAGCTAGCCCAGTACAATCATCACGCTTAACGAGTAGGCGTAATTCGTTTGCATCTTGGGATAATGCACGACTCAGATTTGGCATTTCATCAATGGGTGTCGGGCTGTGTCCAAGCGACACACGAGGCAAATTATTGATGCATCCAATGTTCATTGTATTTAATCCTTAAAAACTAATTATCAAACGTCGGCAACGTTTTCCTGAAAAATGCCGCGACCGCAATCTCAACGTCTTTGCCCATTAAGATTGGCTCACTAACTGTAGCAACAAAACCCAAACCCTCGTCAACACCATGATCACGGCTGTAATTCATCACTTTTTTAATACCGCGAATTGCCAAGGGTGATTTTGAGGCGATACTGTCTGCCAATTGCAAAGCGCCTGTGTCAAGAGAGGCTTTGTCTTCGAACAACCGAGTGACCAAGCCCATCTCTTTTGCTTCAACACCGTCAAACTCTCTTGCAGTGTAAGTCAATTCTCGAGCCATGCCTTCACCCACCAATTTTGGCAGTCGTTGCAACGTGCCGATATCGGCAACAATACCTAGATCAACCTCTTTCACGCAATATTTTGAGTCTTTCGTTGCATAACGAATATCGCAGGCCGTAATGAGGTCAACCCCACCGCCATAACAAAGGCCGTGAACTGCAGCAATCACCGGTTTAGTGCATTTTTCAATAGCACTGACGGATTTTTGTAGGTCAACAATAAATTGGCGAACTTGATCGCCCTTTGTTGCTTCATCTAATGAATTGAGCTGCGCCTTAGCTTGGGCAAAAAATCCAAGATCAATACCTGCGGTGAAATGCTTGCCTTTGGCGCTGAATATTCCTACTCGCAAACTCGAGGTATCACTCAGCCATTCAAATGCTTGTTTTATTTCTTGCCACATAACGCCATTAACCGCATTCGCTTTTCCTGGTCGATTCAGCTCAATAATGGCAACAGCGCCTTTTGTTGACACCGACAAAGTTTCAAATTTCATTTCATTCCTTTCACTTGGCTTTTTAAAGCCTCCAGTTCTTTTTTTAATTCGGCAATTTGCTGCAAAGATGTAAATGAAAAAAGAATTCCAAACATGCCGAACAAAAATCCTAAAGTTGCAAATGTTTCCATGAAGCCTCTCCTACTATTGTTGAGATTTTTCTTCGTACCAAAGGGAGATAATAAGCTCTGCCGGATCCAAACTACCGCCGGAAACCGACTGTTTTATCTCAATCACATTTATATTCAGATTAACAGACAGCCAGTCATTAATCTTGCCTTCAAGAACGACTATTGCCTTCTTTAAGTCGCTAAACATTCCACCTTTTTTTTGAAGAAATCTTAATTTGCACCTCAACCCCTTCGTTAAAAATTAGTAATATACTGGCGCCATTGTACCGCCCATAATGCTCCAGCACCGAGGAAAATAGTTGATAAAACTCCAGTTATTCGAGGTGGTTTCAATTGTGTATATAAGTTAAAAAACAACTGACTTAAGATGGCGATTTCAGACTATCTTCCACCCGCAATATCAACAAATGTACCCGTAATATAGGAGGCTTCATCTGATAGAAGAAAGGCAATTGCAGAAGCAACCTCATTGACCGTACCGCCACGTTTAAGGGGAATTGACTTTTTAACACGCTCAATTCTATCTGGCTCTCCACCGTCTGCATGCATATCGGTATCAATGAACCCTGGACGCACACAATTAACACGAATTTTTTTCCTCGCCACTTCAAGTGACAAACCTATTGTTAATGTGTCAATTGCTCCTTTTGAAGCTGCATAATCGACGTACTCAGCAGGTGCGCCCAGCCTTGAAGCAGCAGAAGAAACATTGACAATTGAACCGCCATTTTGCATGCGATTAATTGCCTCTCGACAGCATAAAAAATAGCCAGTTACGTTGGTTGTCAGTATTTTATTAATTCTCTGTGCTGACATTTCAGATACACGCATTTGGGGTAACAATATGCCAGCATTATTAACCAAATGGGTGATGACTCCCAAAGAAGAATCAATGGTAGTGAAAAGGCGTACAACATCTTTTTCATTGGAAACATCTGCTTGCACCGCAATAGCTTGGCCGCCATCACGCTCTATATTTTCGACAACTCTATTCGCTTCAATTTCGTTTGAAATATAATTAACACAAACCGCATAACCTTGCTTAGCAAGATATTTTGCTGTTGCAGCACCGATTCCTCGACTGCTGCCTGTTACTAAAACTATCGACTTCATTAACACTCCATTTTGCAACTTAACTTTTGTTGTAACCCCAACAAAAATAATTATCCATTTTGTTTTTGCTAGACTCGTAGTTTTTCCTTCTCATGCTCTGGATAGGAGCGTCCGAACGTGGCAAGGGCGACTTCTTTAGAGTTACAAAGTCTAGGCACTTTAGCGTATCCATAAATAAGGCTGTATCGGGCATCATCGCTTTTAACTTCAGTCACGCGGTGAAGGGAGTAATGCCCCCAAAATATCTGCAAATCGCCAGGAATCATTTTTTGTTCAATGACGTGATGTTGATCACCTTTTAAAATTGCCCTCACATTGTTATAGTTTGGATCATTCTCACTACGAATATTGGGCGCATATTGAAACATCCCGCCGGATGCAGCATTTTTGAGTGAGAAGCTGATGGAGATTTCATTGGTATCAAAGTGCCAAGGAAACGTGTCGCCTTCGTGCTGGATATTTACCAGCATTCCACTAATAGGATCGGAAAATGGGAAGAGATTTTCCAGGCCCGAAGAATCACGAATAAATTGCGTGAAGGTGTCGTCAAGAAAGAGTTGTATCATTGGACTCTGTGGGTGAATCCTATCTCGACAGAGAAACTTGTTACGTCGTTTCTGAAATTGTCTAATTGGATGGTCTGTTGGCAAATCTGGATTATCTTCGCATAAGTAAGCATTTTGGTAAGCGGATGTCGTGTCTGCTAAATTCAAGCTCTCGTCTACCTCTTGACACATAGCCGTCACTGCTCCATCTTTCAAAAATCCTGAAAGTTGCGCACAGCCAGTGTCCTTGAGTTTTTCATGTATTTTTGAGATCATATCCCCGTAAGCCCTTGAAGTAGGATCAGTAATCGGACAGCGGTTTGTGTTTATGAGATCAGATAACAAAGAATTCTGACTAAGTTTGGTTCGCATAGCGCTTGCTACTATAAGTGAAAAGCTTCATTTTATTACTGAAATAAACTCTTATCAATAGGAGTATTAATAAATTTAACCGTTTAAATGAAGTGAGTTTTAGTATTTAGCGAATGCAATTAAAATAATTACACTCTAACCCTAATTATTGATTCTTTGTCATTATTGTACCTGTATCACAAATATTGATCCTAGCTGTTACGAATCAAGGGTTACCCTTTATCAAAAACCACAGTGGTCAATCCACTGGGATTTTTGACTTACCCCTTTACAAGGCAATGCAAATAATACTTTGCGAAGTGGAGCGGGGATATTTTGGTTGTCTGAGCGATTAGCGAGTTCCCAAAATATAGCGGAACAAGCAATAGTAGTATTTAGTGTTGATTTGTATGGCAACCTCTTTTTGGATACTTTTTCTGGTTGTCAGAAAAAGTATCAAGACCTAAAGAGGGAATCTATGATTCTCGAAGAGGGTTTTGGCTTTTCAAAAAGTTGTGAAATTACTCAATTGAACCAAAAACTATAATAAAAACCAGTAAAAAACGTTTTTTTTAAGCGAAAAACACCGATTTAAGGCCTCTTATTGCCAAAAATCGGTTTTTTTTAATAGATAAATCGAAAATATTCGATTTTTTGTGTTTATTGCAGTGCTTTAAGCCTTAAACGCAGTGCATTTAGCTTAATAAAGCCCTCTGCATCTTTTTGATTGTAGGCGCCTTCATCGTCTTCAAAAGTAGCGATTTTCTCACTGAATAGCGAACTGTCAGACTTGCGGCCAACGATGGACACATTGCCTTTGTATAACTTAACACGAACAATACCACTAACGTTCCCTTGTGAAGCATCAATTGCCGCTTGCATCATCTCACGTTCTGGTGCAAACCAAAAACCGTTATAAATCAACTTAGCGTATTTAGGCATAAGCTCGTCTTTAAGGTGTGCCGCTTCACGGTCAAGCGTAATCGATTCGATTGCACGATGCGCTTTAATCATAATCGTGCCCGCGGGTGTTTCGTAGCAACCTCGTGATTTCATACCAACAAAGCGATTCTCAACCAAATCTAGGCGACCAATACCGTTGGCGCCACCACGACGGTTTAGGTCTTCCATTACCGTTGCTGGTGACATGATCTCGCCGTTAATGGCAACAATATCACCCTTTTCATAAGTGATTTCAATGTACTCTGACTGGTCTGGCGCATCTTCAGGCGATACCGTCCAACGCCACATATCGTCTTCTGCTTCAACCCACGGATTTTCTAAAATATCGCCTTCATAAGAAATGTGCAATAAGTTTGCGTCCATTGAATATGGGGATTTTTTCGATTGCTTATGATAATCGATTGGAATATTGTGCTCTTTAGCATAGTCCATTAAGCTTGAACGCGAGGATAAATCCCATTCGCGCCAAGGAGCAATGACCTTGATATCGGCATTAAGTGCATAAGCATTAAGCTCGAAGCGCACCTGGTCGTTGCCTTTACCAGTAGCGCCGTGTGAAATCGTATCAGCGCCAACTGCCGCTGCAATCTCTACTAGTCGCTTAGAAATTAATGGCCGAGCAATGGAGGTGCCCAGTAAGTATTCGCCTTCGTAAATCGCATTCGCTCGAAACATTGGGAAAACAAAATCACGCGCAAATTCTTCACGCAAGTCTTCAATGTAGATTTCTTTGATGCCCATGGCTACAGCTTTCGCACGTGCTAGCTCAACCTCTTCACCCTGGCCGATATCGGCCGTGAATGTTACAACCTCGCAATCGTATGTTTCTGTTAACCACTTTGCAATAATACTGGTATCTAAACCGCCTGAATAGGCCAATACAACTTTATTCATTTTCTGTTATTTCTTGATGTTTATAGTTAAATGTTTTTTCGAAAAGCACAGTAGCATCGTCAAGAAGCACTTGCACTCGCCACTGCCCAATCCATGTATGCCAAAGATTCTTAGATGACCAAATGCGCCATCGTGGACCTCTAATCTCAAAGCGCACGTCAGCCATTACCTTGTCGTCGTAAATCCAACGATGAGTAATGTATTCGCCTTTTAAGTTACGGATGTTGGTGAAGAAGTAGATTTTACCTAAAGAGTTATCGAGCTCTTCAACAACATTAATCGGCACTCTGTCTTCGACATTAAGGGCAAACACAGCTTCAGAGATGTTTTCATGCGGCCAATCGTGTGCCAAAGTCGAAAATGAGAGAAATAATCCAAGAATTATTATTGCGATTTTATTCATTTAATCCACCCAATTAATGACGTGTTCAAATAATTGATCTTCGCTAACTTCGTTGTCTCTGTAAGTGCGCCCCCGTACCGAAATACCAGCCAAATGCACGCTGTTTTTATCGCCGCTAAGCAAAGGGTGCCAGCTGAACAAATCTTTACCTTCATATAGTAACCGATATGCGCATGTCGAAGGCAGCCAATTAAACTTTTTGCCCCAATCTGGCTTGATTGTCAGACAATCTGGCACGTAGGCTTGTCGATCCTCATAATGAGGGCACGAGCAGGTTTCTTCGTCAAGATAATGGCAAGCAACATCGGTGAAATGGATTTCATTACTGTCTTCATCTTCTAGCTTGTGCAAACAACAACGCCCACATCCATCGCAAAGAGATTCCCACTCGCTCGGTGTCATTTCATCTAGGGTTTTAGTTTGCCAAAAAGGTTTTTTATTTTTGCTCACTACTGAGAGGGCTGCGAAAGAATATACCTGAGAATTGCCTTACCCTCTTCATTGCCAGAACGTGCAGATTCGCTTGCCCAGTAATAGGCTTTTTGACGATCCATCTCAATACCAACACCTTGTAAATACATCATTGCCAGCGTGTTTTGTGATTCAGCTGAGCCAGCTTCCGCAGCTCTAGACATCGAAAGGAACAGTTGCAGATCATTATTGCTCGATCCAGCACCAAGCCCGCCAATATTAGCTATTTCGCCTTTATGATCAGTAATACCAAGAGATTGCATTTGGTTAAAGACTTGTTGATTGAGTTTTAATGATTGTGCTATCACGCCGAGATCTGAACTTGTATCGACTTCGACTTCGACTTCGACTTCGACTTCGACTTCGACTTCGACTTCGACTTCGACATCAGCATCGACCTTAGTTTCTACAAGACTCACTACTACTTTGGCGTCTTCATCGGTATTCATCTGAGCTTCTGTGTCACTCACTTCTGGCGTTGTCTTCGGCGCAGTTTCCAGTTCGCCAGTATTGGTTTTAGCCGACTCAACTATCAATTCTTTTTTCTGCAGCGAAATAATCTGCGACACCCCTGTGCCAATTTTGGTACCGGTAATTATTGGCCTCACTTGCTTAGAAGTTTCACCTGTTTGCTTTAGTATTTTCTCGTTTGATTGAATGCTGCTTTTAGCCTTAACAGCTTCATTTCCACTTGTGGGTTCTATTTTCAATGGCTCAACTTCAATGCTTGGCTGAGAAAAGGCGGCTTCCATTTTAAAAGCTTGTGGCACCTTCTTGGCCGACTTAGAAAATGAACTTGGCAGCATTTTTCCTTGCATTTGCTCGGGCTTAATTTTTGACTCTATGATTTCAATTTCGACTGCACTGAGGTCAGCACTCTGAGAAGAAGCGCTGTTGACAGTAATGCTTGCTTTCTCGGTATTTTTAATTTCAACCTTTTTCAATGGTTCTGTTTTTGGTGTTTCCACCACTTTGGTTTTGAGCTCAAGCTTTGCCGGTTCCAAGATCTCAAGCTTTGCCGGTTCTTTTACTGGTTCAACTTCGACCTTGACTGCCCCTTCAACACTCTCCTCAATCACCGAACTCTCCTCGGTTTTAACGACGACAGGCTTAATTTCGGCCTTACTTGTGCTTGCAATAGTATTCAAATTTTGGTCTTTAATACTCTCAAGTAGTGCTTTGGCAGAAGTATTTTTTTGCACCACCGATTTTTCTAACCAAAGTACAGCATCACCAATACTGCCTTCTTCAAAATGTTGCTTACCCAAGCTAAACTGAGCAGCATCGTAACCCCCTTCTGCAGCCCTTTGTAAATAGAGTCTAGCAAGAGTTTCATCGCGTTCAACTACCTTTCCTTGCTTATAGATGACATAAAGAGCATACTGCGCAACCTGGTTTTCTTGGGCGGCTAAGTCCGACAACATGGCAATGGCTTTTTGCGGATTGTTGTCAACTCCGTGGCCATCTAGTAACAATTTAGCCAATCGATATTCTGCATCCAAGTTACCTTGTTCAGCAGATTTTTGGTACCAAGTCATGCTGGTTTCAATATTTTTCTCAACCCCTGAGCCTAGTTGATACCTTAAGCCTAATGAGTACTGCGCTTCAACATGGCCTTGCTTGGCTGCCTTTTCGAACCAATGAACAGCTGAAGAGGCATCTTTATTAACACCTGAGCCCAGTAAATATCTTAGGGCTAATGAATACTGCGCTCTAGCATGCCCCTGGGTGGCGGCCATTTGATAAAGGGCAACCGCTCTTTGTAGGTCCGTCGCAACCCCATCACCTTTTAAATACATAGTCGCTAACTGATACTGGGCTTTAACTTGTCCACCCTCAGCCGCACGACCAAACCAATAAAGTGTTTTGCCACTGTCTCGATCTATTTGCGTACTAGAACGATACAGTTGGCCTGTTAAGAATTGGGCAGTAACATTATTCTGCTGTGCCGCCAATTCTAAGAATTGCAGTGCAAGTGCATCGTTCTGTTCAACAACCTCACCTCTATAATACAGCTTACCAAGCACTGCTTGCGCACCTGCATGGCCTTGCTCTGCAGACAATTGGTAATAGTCAACTGCAGCCGTTGCCGCACCTTCGCGAAGATAAAATTCAGCGAGTTCAAACTGGGAATCGGCACCAAACTGGCTGGCTGAAATTTCATATAAATTCCTTGCAAGATCTTTGTTGATTGTCGTGCCCGTACCAGTGTCGTACATTTTTGCCACAATAAGTTGTGCCGTAGCGTGGCCTGAGTCGGCCGCTTTCTTGTACCAGTCAAAAGCTTGAGTATCACTGGCAGTCGTTCCTTCGCCATTACGATACAAAACACCAAGGCTAAATTGTGCCTCAACAAACCCCTGGTCTGCTGCCTTTTGATACCATGCAAAAGCATTAGAAAGATCTTTCTCAACACCAACGCCATGATAATAACCGTTGGCGACATTAAACTGTGCACTGGCATGGCCTTTCTCAGCAACCCGTGAATACCAGTAGAAAGCCAGTGCGTAATCTTGCTCAACGCTGATACCGTTGTGATACATATTGGCCAAACTAAATTGAGATCTCGCGTCGCCCTCACGAGCGAATTGCTCTAACTGTTGTTGTAGAGTTGTAGCAGAATTATTTGAATTGGAGTTGTCTTGATTTTCAGCGGCCAAAGCACTGAATCCGATGAGTGCAATAAGGATTGGAAGCAGTCTCAACATATTATGGGTAACGTGCAAAAATGGCATCAGTTCCGATTATAAACACATTTATGCAAGAGCCTCTAGTAATCGCCTAATTCCAATAGCGACACCGGAGCAAAATGGCAATGGTGTCGACAAATCACCTAAAAACTGCTCATCAAGTGCCATCATCGGCTTTCCAAGTGCTTGGCGTTTTTCAAGTTCAAGCTGAAAACGTTCACGGTAATCCTCAGCCTTGCGTAATTCTTGATAGCCATTGGCCACTTCAACCCCATCGAGATACAACTCAAAGCGATGCGCTACTTGGTTTTCAACTTGCGCGAGCGCAGCTTGTTGTGCAGGATAGTCATAAATAAAGCAAATTGGATAATGGCTCAACTTTGGCTCTACGAAGTGCACAAATAACAACATTTGCAGGTCATCAATCCATCGAAAATCAACACTCAAACCGTGTGATTTTGCAAAATTCTTAAGAGCGTCAAAATCTGTTTGTAGAATATCAATACCTGCGTAACGGACAAAAGCCTCATTGTATGACATCTTTATCACGGGCTGAGGTTCACTCAATGCATTAATTAACTCAGCCACCTCGTCCATCAACCGGTGCATATCAAAATCAAGACGGTAGTATTCCAACATGCTAAATTCGTTGAAATTACGCCTGCCATATTCGTTGTCACGATAAACCGAGCAAATCTGAAAAATATCACCACTGCCTTGTGCTAATAGTCGCTTCATCTCAATCTCTGGAGAGGTGTGTAGATAAAGTGTATTGGCCTTGCCAATACCCTCATTAACACTCACACTGATACTATCAATGTGGACATCAGAAATTGGCAAGGAGGTCAAAGTGGGTGTTGTTACTTCAATAACACCACGATCGTAAAAAAAATCTCGTATTGTTTTGATGAGCGCAGATCTTTTCTTGAGGGATTGTTTTAAGGGTATCGCCATACTTTAAATTTCTAGAGTGGCATCATAAATGATGGATTGTTTTAAGTGTAAGGCCATGTCTTAACATTACTAATTAAAATTCTAATTTTTGCGGAAAATAATGCGAAGCATAGCACTCCTATGCGGACAATATTTGACAATAAAAATTGGAATTTTAGGACGTAATTATGCGCGACCTGCGTACTCGTTAGTGCGTGTGTCTACCTTTACTTTCTCACCAATGGTGATAAACAGTGGCACTTGCACAACCACACCCGTATTCATTGTTGCTGGTTTGCCGCCGGTACCGGCAGTATCACCTTTCAGGCCAGGATCGGTATCAGCAACTTCCAGTATCACATGATTTGGAGGAGTGACTGAAATTGGATTATTATTCCAAAGGGTGACCACACAGCTATCTTGCTCAACAAGATAATTAATAGCACCCGACATGGCCGTCTCATCAAGTGCGTACTGATCAAAAGAAGAAGGATCCATAAAGTGCCATGCTTCGCCATCGTTATAGAGGTATTGCATATCGAGTTCCATCACATCCGCACCCTCTAATGATTCACCAGATTTAAAGGTCTTTTCAAGCGTTTTTCCAGTGATTAGGTCTTTGAACTTAACTCGGTTAAATGCCTGACCTTTTCCAGGCTTAACAATTTCATTGTTGACAATTGAACAGGGGTTGCCATCCAACATTAATTTAAGGCCATTTTTAAACTGACTTGTATTGTAATTCGCCATGTTGCTCCTAGGGTGTTCAGAACTGTGTTGAAAAAAATTCAACCACTATTTATTAAAATTATATTATCTTTATATCTGTGTAGAATACGCAGGCTCACATTTTAACCTTTATTATTTACAAATTTTATGCACATCCACGAGTATCAAGCAAAACAATTGTTCTCACAAAATGGCATCCAAGTGCCCCAGTTCATTGTTATCTCTAACGCAGACGAAACAAAAAGTGCTTGCGCACAACTCGGCGGTAGCGTCTGGGTGGTCAAAGCTCAAGTTCACGCCGGCGGTCGCGGCAAAGGCGGCGGCGTTATTGTCTGTTTTAGCATTGAGGATACAATAAGTGCCAGTGAAAAATTGTTGGGTGGACAGCTTATCACACCACAAACCGATGCCAATGGGCTGCCGATTAACCAAGTGATTATCGAAGCGGGGCAAGACATTCAAAAAGAGCTCTACCTAGGACTACTCGTTGATCGCGCAACATCAAGCATTACCGTGCTGGCATCAACCGAAGGCGGCATGGACATCGAAGAAGTTGCTGCTAATACGCCTGAGAAAATTATCAAGCATGCAATCGACCCGCTTGGCACACTTGAAGAAAGCGCGTGCAATAGAATCGCCAATCAGCTTCAATTAGACCCAAACCTTCATGCTCAATTTTCAAAGACCCTGATTGGCCTTTACAACATTTTTTGTGAAAATGACGGCAATCTCATTGAAATCAATCCTTTAATCATTACCGGCGCTGATGAGATTATTGCGCTTGATGGCAAAATCGACTTTGATGATAATGCATTGTATCGAAACGAAGATATTGCCAACTTGCGTGATACATCCCAAGAGGATGAGAAAGAAAGGGATGCGAGTGAACACCAATTGAACTACATTTCTCTTGATGGTACAGTGGGATGCATGGTTAATGGCGCAGGTCTAGCGATGGCAACGATGGATCTCATCGAATACCATGGCGGCTCACCCGCTAACTTTCTTGATGTCGGTGGCACTGCAACAGCGGATCGAGTTGCCAAGGCATTTGAAATCATCCAGGGTGGCTCTGACGTTAAAGCCATATTGGTGAATATTTTTGGCGGCATTGTTCGTTGCGACTTAATTGCCGAGGGCATTCTTCAAGCCATTGAAAAAGTCGGTCTAACACTGCCTATCGTCGTCCGACTGGAGGGCACAAATGCCATTCAAGGTTTGGAGATACTCAATAACAGTGACTTAAATATATCAACCGAAGCCGATCTAACGCAAGCAGCAAAACAAGTGGTGGAGATGGCAAAAAATGCCTCTACCAGCAATCCAGGAACTTCCTCATGAGCGTACTCATTAATAAAGACACTAAAGTTATTTGCCAAGGCTTTACCGGCAAGCAAGGTTCATTTCACTCAGAACAATCTATCGCCTATGGCACCCAATTTGTTGGCGGAGTCACTCCGGGTAAGGGAGGACAAACTCACTTAGATCGTCCTGTCTTTAATACAGTGAAAGAGGCAATGGAAGAGACCGGTGCCACTGCCTCTATGATTTATGTACCACCAAGATTTGCCTTTGCCTCCATTAAGGAGGCGATTGAAGCGGAAATGCCTGTCATTACTTGCATTACTGAAGGTGTTCCAGTCCTTGATATGGTTAAAATAAAAGCCATGCTGAAAGGCTCTAAATCAAGACTGATTGGCCCAAACTGCCCAGGTGTCATCACTCCAGGCGAATGCAAACTTGGCATAATGCCGGGCAATATTCACAAAAAAGGCTCGGTGGGCATTGTTTCTCGCTCTGGCACGCTCACGTATGAAGCTGTTCATCAAACAACACTCGCAGGCCTCGGCCAAACAACTTGTATTGGCATTGGTGGCGACCCAGTAAACGGCACTAATTTTATTGATTGCCTTAAACTTTTTGAAGCCGACGAGAATACTAAATCAATCATTATGGTTGGCGAGATTGGTGGCAGCGCCGAAGAAGAGGCTGCTGAATTTATCTCCTCCAATATTTCAAAGCCGGTTGTTTCTTATATTGCCGGATTAACCGCACCCAAAGGCAAACGCATGGGGCATGCTGGTGCTGTTATTAGTGGTGGTGGTAGTGGGAGCGCACAAGATAAAATTGCCACACTGCAGCGCTGCGGTGTCAGTGTTGCACCAACCCCGGCAATGATGGGGAAAACCTTGCTTGAGGTTTTGCGAAACTAGCGAAAGCCTTCAAAATATCATAGCCAGCCTCAAGACAAAGCGATGATAACCGACTTATTTCAACAATCAAACCACAACAAACAAAAGCAACAAGGGTGGTTTGATTGTTGGGGCGTATTCCCCTTTGTGACAATTTGTCACCCAACATAACACTGCACCAACTACAACGGTTTAACTGAAATCTGCCT